>NZ_JAOCGL010000181.1:0-4270 GCF_029842485.1 Stenotrophomonas sp. GD03777 | reverse complement strand
TGCGATGTGGTTCATCGGCCTGGGCACGGGCGGACCTGCAGTGACGGCAGGTTCCATGTTGCTGCTGTATGAGGTCGCCATGGCCTTGTTCATTGGCTTGGAACCACTGTTCATTCTGTGCCTGCTGTTCGATCAGACCAAGCAGTTGTTCCAGCGATGGCTGTTCTACGGTATTGGAACCATGTTCTCCATGGCGGTACCGGCGGCGATGGTCTCGATCGCGCTGGACATGGTGATCCGCGTGTCGGCCTCGTTCTGGATGACAGCGCTTGTGAACAAGTTCCCGCTCATGGGCGCGTCCAGTGACGGTATGACCAGTCAGGCGATGCAGCAGGGCGGCATGGGATTGATCCTGACGACCTTGATTCTGACTGCGCCCCCAATGGCGGCCATGTTCTTCCAGGGCACCTTGGGTAGCTTCATGGCATATTCGCAGATAGGTGGTAGCCCGGTGGCGCAGGCGCCGGGCCGAGCGGGCAGCCGCCGGGTAGTTGCTACACGCCTCCGGCTCCAGAGAAGGGCGGGACACATGGTGCCACTACCGAGCAGGTTGTTGGTTCGCGAGTGACTGGCGGTAGTTCATCGCCGGGTTCGGCGGTGGTGGACTCGGGGCGTCTTGGTCTCGCAAAGAACAACGGCTGATGGGAAGTTTGAGGGTCTAACGATATGGTCTCGATACTTGGCCGCCGATGTGCGCTTATCTTCGGCGCTGCAGCTTGCATGCTATTTCTTGGCTTCCCGCCCGTTGCTGGTGCTGAAGGGCGTTGCCCGCCAGGCCAGTATCCAATCGGAGGTCAGGGTGTTGGTGGGTGTGCGCCGATCCCGGGAGGGGACGCGGGATCGGGTCAGACGGGCCCTATCCAAACAGGACGCTGGAATAAGACTTGGGGCGCGATTGCCATGGCTTCCAATGGTGACGTCGGTGTGTCAGTCGGAAAAGTGAGAAAGGCTGACGCCTCAAATGAGGCCTTGGCCAATTGTAGTCAGCACGGGGCATCGGATTGCAAGGTTACTCAGACTTACAAGAATCAATGCGTCGCGCTGGTCTCTCCCCGAACTAGCGCATTCGGCGGTTCCACGTTTGGACGCGCTGAATCTGTCTCTGCCGCGACTTCATTGGCGATGGGGCTTTGCACTAAGCGCGGCAGTGAAGGTTGTAAGGTGATCTACTCGGCATGCAGCGAACCGGAATTCCAGTCGTTCTGAGTGGTAGTCAGTGAGGCGCCGCAGGTTGCAATTGCTGGAAGAATTTAGGTTTACCTGCTCTCATGTTTCGCTTGTCAACTCAATTTGACCTGCCCCCTGCGTTAGGGCCAAGGTCTACTTCGTAGAGTCCGTGGTTGTGAGCTTATCGCCCGGGTTCGTGGTTGCAAGGGATCCATGCTCGCGGAGTAAGGCGGCGAACTCGGTGGGGGCGCTCTTGCCTAGCGAGTTGTGCGGGCGTACTTCGTTGTAATCGCGTCGCCAAGCAGAGATCGTCGCCTTGGCATGCTCCAGTGAGGTGAACCAGTTTTCGTTGAGGCATTCGTCGCGGAACTTGCCGTTGAAGCTCTCGATGTAGGCGTTTTGGGTGGGTCTGCCAGGCTGGATCAGCAGCAGCTTCACGCCGTTGGCAACGGCCCACTGGTCGAGAGCTCGTCCGGTGAACTCCGCCCCTGATCGGTCCGGATCATGGCCGGATAGCCGCGGAAGTGGCACACCGTTTCCAGGATGTCGGCCACGCCCTGCCCGTTGATGCGGCGGGCGACCGCGATCTCCACGGCCTCCTTGGTGCAGTCGTCGACCACAGTCAGACACTTGATCGGCCTGCCGTTGGCCAGGGCGTCGAACACGAAGTCCATCGACCAGTTGTGGTTCGGACCGGAAGGGGCGTGCAACGGTCAGCGTTCGACCGCGACGCGCTCGCGCTTGCGCCGTGCCTGCGCACTACCAGTCTTAGCGGAAGGACGACGTCCCCCCGGTTTTGAACGCCCGGGCACACTCCAGCGCGGTGCCCGACGTCAGGGGCGGGTAGGCATCCATTCACGTTAACCGCGCTTTTTCTGTGATCAAGTGCGCTTTTCATCCCAAGCCCCCTTCGACGAGCGCCGCCTCCTCGAAGTAAGCTGCGTGCGCGTCAAAATCCCGACGCGCCGGTGCCATCGAACGCAGGAGCTTTTCCGTCCATGAGGACTGTGTCCCCCCGCGATGCGGGTGACGCTTGCCACCATCGCGGTTGCCGTGGGCTCGGGGCTATCATCCGCCATGGCGGCCGCAGGGCACGTGCGAGGCATCGCCCCGTTTCCGGCCTCCGCTCGGGAACTGGCAAGACGGGATTGAAGGAGTTGCAGGGGATGGAGAAGGGGAGTGGCGTACACATGGACAATGCCTTGGCGTTCGTTCCGTCCGGCGCGAACCTGCTGGAAGCCGTGCGCGGTGATCTGACCGGCAATGGTTTCCAGGACCAGCTCCTGGTGATCGACCAACCTCCTCCGGAGGGCTTGCTGCCCGGCGAGCACGGTCCCAACCGGGTGCTGTTGCTGCTGCTGGGCGACGCCACGGGCCGATGGCAGTTGGCGGCGCGCAACGACAAGCTGGTGCCGTGTTCCACCCGGGGAGGCATTGCCGGCGATCCTTTCGCGTACGTGACCATCGAGGATGGTGCGTTCAGTGTGATCACCAACGGCGGCAGTCGCGAACGCTGGAGCAGCGTCTACACGTTCCGGTATGCACCTGCCGAGCAGGCGTGCTGGGTGCATGGCGTGCAGCGCAGGGTGGTCGACACCGAGACCGAGGCCACCCATACGCGTGACTTCTCGGCTGCCGAACTTGGCCGGGTGCGGTTCGAGGATTTCGATCCGTCCGTCGTCGCCGACGTCAGCTTGCCCTGAGTGCCATGCCGGTGAGGAGGCGGGAGTATCCAACGATGATCGAGCAGGAGTTTCACCGTGTCGCAGGATAGGGAGTCGCAGCTGTTGCGGCAGGCCACGGAGGCCGGCATGACCTCGTCCCGGGAACTGGCCAACTTCATGGCGCAGGCCGGGCACGAGTCCCGTGGCCTGAGCCGGCTCAATGAAAGTTTCAACTTCACCCGGGGTATCTCGCAGATCCCGGTGGAAGCGGCGTGGCGCAATGGCAATGGTGCGCTTGAGAGCGCGCGCCAGGAGGCGCTGCGTGGGCGGCCGGAGAACCTGGCCGAACTGATGTATGGCGGGCGTATGGGCAATGACGCGCCTGGCGATGCGCTGAAGTATCACGGCCGTGGCTATCTGCCTCTGGTCGGCAAGGAGAATTACGAGCGTGCCGGCAAGGCGCTGGATCTGGACCTGGTGAATCACCCGGAACTGGCCGCGCAGCCCGAGCACGCAGGCCGCATTGCCGTGTGGCAGTGGCAGACGCGGGTGCCGGAAGCGGCGCGCGAGGACGTGCGCGAAGCGACGCGCGCGATCAATGGTGGCCTGAACGGCATCGAGGCCCGCCAGCAGCGATTCGAGGTGTGGCAGCAGAAGCTGACGCCTGATGTGATGGCGCGGCTGGAGCGGGGCGAAGTCGGGGCGCCGGCCCAGCAGGCCACCGTGCGCGACATGTCGCAGCCTGGCGCGCCGGGGCATGCGCTGTTCCAGGGCGCCCGCCACCATCTGCAGCAGATGGGACCGCAAAGCGGTCTGCGCAGCGTGCAGGAACTGGACAATGCTGCCGGCGCACTGGCGCTGAGCGCGCAGAAGGCGGGGATGTCGCGCATCGATCATCTCCTGGCTGGCAACGACGGCCGCACGTTGTTTGCCGTGCAGGGCGCGCTGGGTGACCCGGCCATGCTGCGCGCTTCGGTCGAGCGCGAACAGGCGGCACAGCAGCCGCTGGCACAGAGCAGCCAGCAGTTGGCCGCCAACGTCGCCCAGCAGGACCCCGCGGCCGCGCTCGCCCGCGAGCAGGAGCAGCGCTCTCGATCCCTGTAGCACCTGATGCCGGCGGGCAGAGTGCCCGCAGGCGCTTTACGTACGACGCGTGGCGCCCTGTGGCGCCGACATGGAAACCCACCCGTAAGGACACCACATGCGAATCGTTCCCTCGAATGCCCGGCACGCCGCTGCCCGCTGCACTGCATCCGTGCGCCGGCTGCCGGCGGTCTGGCTGCTGTCACTTGGACTTGCCGCAGCGTCGGCACAGGCTCAGGAGACAGCGGCACCCGCCGTGGAGACGCCCCCCGCTGCAGATGCAATCGTTGAGGCGCCTGCAGGGGCGGCGCCCGTTGCAGCGCCCACGGCGGCCGACGCCGTTGTCGCGGCGCCGG
>NZ_JAOCGL010000180.1:0-4303 GCF_029842485.1 Stenotrophomonas sp. GD03777 | reverse complement strand
CATGATGGCCTGCACGGCATCTTCGTTGCAGCCGTCGATCAGACGCAGGCCCAGACGGATCGCCGCCGGCCCCCTGCTGAAGTCCAGCGTGCAGTCCCAGTCGCTGTGGCGTACGTCCACGGGAAGAACGGTAATGCCATGCCGCCGCGCGTCCTGCAGCAGCTGGTCAGGGCTGTAGAAACCCAGCGGCTGGCTGTTGATCAGGCTGGCAGTGAACGCGGCGGGATGATGGCACTTCAGCCAGCAGCTGGCATAGGTCAGCAGGGCGAAGCTGGCGGCATGACTTTCCGGGAAACCGTAATCGCCGAATCCCTTGATCTGCTCGAACAGGTGCTCGCCGTATTCGCGGCTGAAGTTGTTTCTCAGCATGCCGGCCAGCAGTTTCTCGCGATGTGGTTCCAGCCCACCGCGGCGCTTCCAGGCCGCCATCGAACGGCGCAGGGCATCGGCCTCGCCCGGGGTGTAGCCGGCCGCATCCACCGCCAGCTGCATCACCTGCTCCTGGAACAATGGCACGCCCAGCGTACGCGCGAACACGCGTTCCAGCTGCGGTGGGTAGAGCGGGTTGTCCGGGTCGTTCAACGCGTCCGGGCCTTGTTCGCGCAGGATCCGGCGCCGCTCCAGGTAGGGGTGCACCATGTCGCCCTGGATCGGGCCGGGACGCACGATCGCCACTTCGATCACCAGATCGTAGAAGTTGCGTGGCTGCATGCGCGGCAGCATCGCCATCTGTGCGCGCGACTCGATCTGGAACACGCCGATGGTGTCGGCGGCGCTGATCATGTCGTAGGTGGGGGTGTCTTCGTCGGGGATCGCATCCATGCGCCCGCTGTGCAGGCCATGCTGTTTCAGCATCGCCAGGCATTTGCGGATGGCCGTGAGCATGCCCAATGCCAGGCAGTCGACCTTCATCAGGCCGGTGGCATCCAGGTCATCCTTGTCCCACTGGATGACGGTGCGGTCGGCCATCGCCGCGTTCTCCACCGGTACCAGGGTCGACAGTGGATGCTCGGAAATCACGAAACCGCCCGGGTGCTGCGACAGGTGGCGCGGAAAATCGATCAGCTCTGCGGTGAGTGCCAGCAGGCGCCGCATCAACGGCGTGTCCGGATCGAAGCCACGCTCGCGCAGGGTTTCCGGCAGCGGGATGTTGCCGCCCCAGTGGTCCATCGCCGCGCCCAGTTCGTTGACCTGGTCCATCGGCAGGCCCAGCGCGCGGGCCACGTCGCGGATCGCGCTGCGGCCACGGTAGCTGATCGCCACCGCGGTCAGTGCGGCGCGCTCGCGGCCGTAGCGCTTGAACACGTACTGCAGCACCTCCTCGCGCCGCTCGTGCTCGAAGTCGATGTCGATATCCGGTGGTTCGTCGCGCTCGGCGGAGATGAAGCGCTCGAACAGCAGGTTGCTGCGTGCCGGGTCGATCTCGGTCACGCCCAGCACGAAGCACACCGCTGAGTTGGCCGCTGAGCCACGGCCCTGGCAGAGGATGTCCTGGCTGCGCGCAAAGCGCACGATGTCCTGCACGGTGAGGAAGTAGGAGGCGTAGTTCTTCTGCTTGATCAGCGCCAGTTCGTGCTCGATCTGCGTGCGTTGCTTCGCTTCGATGCCGCCTTTCCAGCGCCACTGGATGCCGCGCTCGACCAGCACGCGCAGCCAGCTGTCCGGATCGTGTCCTTCGGGCACCAGCTCGCGCGGATAGGTGTACTGCAGCTGTTCCAGGGTGAAGTGGCAGCGCTCGGCGATGCGCAGGGTTTCAGCCAGCAGCTCGGGCGGATACAGCTGGGCCAGCGCGGTACGCGGGCGCAGGTGGCGCTCGCCATTGGGAAACAGGCGCCAGCCGGCCTCGGCCACGCTGCAGCGGTGGCGGATCGCGGTCAGCGTATCCTGCAGGGCGCGGCGGCGTCGCACGTGCATGTGCACGTCGCCACTGGCGACCAGGGGCAGGCGGTGGCGTTCGCCGAAGGCCTGCAGCTGCTGCAGGCGGCGTGCGTCATCGTGTTCGCGGTGCAGTTCCACCGCCAGCCACAGCCGATCATTGAAGCCGGTGCGCAGCAGTTCCAGGTCGGTAGCGGCCGGTTGCCGGTCCAGCCATAGACAGAGCAGGCCGTTGGGCAGGCCGAGCAGGTCCTCGCGCAGGCAGAGGTACTCGCCCTTGGCAGCCCGCCGCCGGCAGGTCGTGATCAACTGGCAGAGCCCGGCATAGGCGGCCTGGTCGGTGCACAGCAGGGCCAGCTTCGGCCCGTCCTCGACCTGGAATTCGGCACCGACGATCAGCGCCACGCCATGCGCCTTCGCCGCTTGCCAGGCACGCACGATGCCGGCCAGCGAGCATTCGTCGGTGATCGCCAACGCGCGGTAGCCCTGGCCAGCGGCGCGCGCGAACAACTCTTCGGCGATCGAAGCACCGCGCTGGAAACTGAAGGCCGACAGGCAGTGCAGTTCGGCGTAGCCGGGCAGTTCGCTGCGCATGGCGGCTCAGCCGAACCAGCCGTGCAGCATCCACGGCGCATGCGGATCGTTGCGCGCGCGGAAGGCCCAGCCGCGCTGGCCATGCGCGGTTTCCACCACGTAGTAGTCGCGGCGCGCGTCAGCCTGGTCCCACCAGCCCGATTCGATCCGCTCCGGCCCGGCGATGATGCGCAGGCGCGGGTCACGCAGCGGCTGTGGAGCGTCCAGCAGCCAACCGGGGCGCAGTGGCCAGTATGCCGGTGGCCTGGCTGCTGGCTGGGTGCCGCTGGCGCGTTCGGGGCGATGGTCGGCCTGCACTGCCAGCGGCTGCACGGCGTCATCGCCGAGCCGCGCGCGCAGGCGCTCACGCAGCTGGTTCCACGGCATCGCCTGCGCCGGACGGGTATCGAACAGGTCACGCGCGGCGGGCACGAACGGCGGCAGCTGTTCGGCCTGCAGGCGCAGTGCGCGGCTGCCGGCCGGCAGGGCGAACGCTTCCATGCGGTTGCGCGCGATCTCGAACAGCAACGCGGGATCGCGTTCGGGCGCCAACAGGCCGATGGTCAGCACGCTGGCCGGCAACAGGTCATGCTCGAAATGCAGGTCGAAGCGCTGCACGCCGCCATCGCGCGAACACAGGAACGCGGCCAGGTCGAGCAGCAGGCGGCGCAGCGGGAACAGCAGGGCCTGGCTGGATTCGATCTCGTATTCGAATTCGATGCGCGCATCGAAACGGTCCGGTGGCTGGTAGTAGCGCAATGGCGCGGTGGGCAGCCCGCGCAATGCATCCAGCTGCTGCAGGACCTCGGGGGCGAAGCGCCGGGCCAGGCTGTCGCGCGGCAGCTTGAGCACCGCGCCCAACGTGCGCAGGCCGGAACGGCCAAGCACCGTCACCGCCTCGCTGGGCAGGCCGCAGCGCGCCAGGGGCAGCTGCGCCAGCGCCGCCGGCAGCTGCTGCGCATCAAGGCCGAGGCCATCGTGGACGTTGGCCAGCACGCGCGCGGCATGTGGGGTAGGCGCGGCCACCAGGCGGTGGCGGAAGCCGAGTTCGTGCAGTTCGTTGCGCAGGCGCTGCTGGATCGTCAGCCAGTCACCGAACAGGGCGCGGCTGGCACCGATTTCCAGCACCAGCGCATGCGGAAAATCGAGGCTGACCTGCGAGCTGTAGGCATAGGCCCAGCTGGCCAGCAGCTGCCGGGTGTGCTGTTCGGCATTGGGGTCGTAGTCGTGCAGGTGCATGTCCTGCACCAGTACCTGTGCAGCCGACAGCAGCATGCCCGGGCGCAACCCCGCGGCGCGTGCTGACGGGCTGACTGCACGCACTACGCGTCGCTGTGCCGGCCCCTGCAGCAGCACCAAGGGCCGCTGTGGGTCGGGCTGCAGGCGCAGCACGCTGTCCAGCGCCAACTGCGGCAACAACAGGCAGGCCCAGTGCATGGCGCGTCCTCAGTGGGCGATGGCCAGCGGCAACGGTTGTGCCGGCGGCAGGCCGCCACGGCACTTCAGCACCCGCACCTGGCCGTGGTCGAGCTGCAGGCGCAGGCTGGCCGGGGAGGGATTGCGCGCGGCCTGCGCCTCGCGGAACACGAAGCCCAGGCACTGGCCGCTGTCGGCGGCCACCTGCAGGCGGCGCAGGGCGCGGTCGTCGGCTTGATGCGGCCAGCACAGTACCGCCGCGCAGGCCGCAGAGCGCAGGCACTGTTCGGCGGCCCACAGTGCCTGCTTCGGCGTGGCCTGGATGACCTTCAGCTGGGCCAGTTCCAGCCCGGCCGCTGCCCAGGCCGGAGCGTGCGGGCGATAGGGCGGAGCGACCAGCACGATCGGGCGGTCGCGCTGGCTCAGCCTGGCCAGTGCC
>NZ_JAOCGL010000018.1:0-47965 GCF_029842485.1 Stenotrophomonas sp. GD03777 | reverse complement strand
CCGGCTGCGGGGAGTTGACAGCGATTCAACCTACTAGTAGGTTGGCGGCATGAAAGAGTCGCTCTCGCCCAAAGCCCAGGAGATCCTGGCGCATGCCCGTTCGCTGCTGGAGGCCGGTGGCTACAACAGTTTCAGCTACGCCGATGTGTCGGCGCGGGTGAACATCAGCAAGGCCAGCATCCATCATCATTTCCCCAGCAAGGCGGACCTGGTGCGCACGGTGGTTGAGCTGTACCGGGCCGAGGCGCGCGAAGGCCTGGCGCTGCTGGACCGGCAGCTGGGCGACCCGCTGCAGGAGCTCAACGCCTATGTGGACTACTGGTCGAGCTGTATTGCCGGTGGCACGTCTTCGTTCTGCATCTGCGCGATGCTGGCGGCCGAGGCGCCGATGATCCCTGCGGAGATTGCCGAAGAAGTACGCGGGCATTTCGAGGATCTGAGCGGGTGGCTGACGGTGACGCTGGAGAAGGGCGCGGCGCTGGGTCAACTGCGCCTGCAGGGTCCGGTGGCCGATGAGGCCAGAGCGTTCATGTCCTCGGTGCATGGCGCGATGCTGGCCGCGCGCGGTTTCGGCGATGCGGCGAAGTTTGCTGCGCTGGCACGGTTGGCCATCGCGCGGGTGAGCGCGGCTGCCTGATGGATGTGTGCTGGGCCTGCGGCAACGTAGGCCTTTTCTTTTGATCTAGAAGTCTACCTACTAGTAGGTTCAATCAACCCTTGGAGATGTTCCATGTCGCACTCTCTGTCCACGCTGGGCGTGATCCATACGGCCGTCAGCCTTGTACCGGTGTTCGCCGGCCTGTATGCCTTCATTCGCCATCGCGCGATCGACCCCGCGACACGCTCCGGCAAGCTGTACCTGCTTGGGCTGGTGCTGTCGGTGGCAACGTCGTTCACCGTCTCCAGTACGGGCGGGATCAACCCGGGCCACGCATTCGGAGTGATCGTGCTGCTGGTGGCGTTCGGCGGCGTGCTGGCGGCCCGGCTGCGCTGGCTGGGTGGCGCAGCACCTTACCTGTCGACATTTGCGCTGTCCTTCAGCTTCCTGCTGTCGCTGGTGCCAGGCGTGAATGAAACGCTGACACGGTTGCCGGCAGCGCATCCGATTGCTGCGGCGCCGATGGCACCGGTGGTGCTGCACACGTTGCTGGGATTGGCGGTGGTGTTTGTGATCGGCTTTGCCGCGCAGTGCTGGCGCATGCGGTTTCAACCGGTTCGCAGGCGCCCTTGAGCAGAGGCGCCTTAGTCCCGCACCGCGAGCGCGGCCAGCAGCGACTGCGGTTCGATCAGCGCAGCCGAACGTGTGGCATCCACCCGAACGTGTCGGCTGCAGAAGTTGAACGGTCGACCCTGCGCCGGCGAGGCTGCGTCTGGAGATGCGTCCGGTGTTTCGATTTCCAGCACTTCATCTACTGCCAGCGCCAGGGTTGCGGTGCCGGCGGTGATCAACAGCATGGCTGGGCTGCCGCCATCGAATGCCGGTTGCCCGCTGAGCCTGCGCAGGTCGGCCACCGGCAACGGCTGCCCCCGTACCTCCAGGTTCCGCCTGCCATGCTGATCTGCAGGGCCGAAGGTCTCGGGGCCGCGTATTTCCACGGCCACCTGTACGTCGATCGCGAACAGGGCCGTGCCTGCACGCAGGACGACGACCTCGAACAACTCGGCGGGCGAGGCACGTGTTTCCGTTGAAGGTTGAGCAGGTACAGGCATGCTGTGGATCTGGCAGGAACGATGGGTAACGCGGCTTGAATGATGACGTGCGCAGGGAGCACGCGGCCGCGTGGGACTACGCGCGCAGGGCGGCGGTTCAGCTGGATCCGACGGACGCATGGTGCGCACTGAGCGGGCCGATGCGCGGAAAGTGCGGACGCAGCAGGCCGACGAGCTGATCCATGCCCGGAACGGCATGGCCAAATTCGTCCCATCGCGCATTGACCAGGCCGGACACCACGACCTGCCCGGTCTCGATGCGGGTCATGGCCCAATAGGGAACCGCACGCGCGCTGATGGCCATGTCCAGTACCGGCACGACGGCAGCATGCGAGCGACTGTCATGGATGCGGCGCTTGACCGCCTCCAGGCCGTCGGGCGGGCCTTCGACGTACTGGAAAAACCGCTGCCCGTCGACGAGCAGCGCTCCGGTAACGTCCACGCGACGGTTGAACGTGGCAGAGCGGGACACGATCTGCCGGAGCATTTCATCGGAAAGCCCAGCCGACATGTGGCTGGAGTAGGCAAATGCGTGGAGCATGGAAGGGGCTTCTTGTGACGCCCGTCACTATACGTGGGTCGCCATAGCCTGCCGTGAGCCTTTCCTCACGCATCACCGGGAAGTGATGCGTTGGATCAGCAGCCCACCAACCGATCCGCGCCAATTCCGCCGCGATGCTGGCTGCGGTATTGGGTAGGACTGGCGTCCACCTGGCCGCGGAAGTGCCGGCGGAACGACTCCTGCGAACCAAAGCCGGCCTGCTCGGCAATCCACTGCAGCGGCCGGTCGGTGGTTTCCAGCAGCTCGCGGGCGAATGCCACGCGCTCGCGGATCAGCCAGTCGATGGGTGACAGGCCGGTGGCTTCCAGGAACTGCCGCTGCAGCGTGCGCTGGCTGAGCGCGGCCTGCTCGGCAAGACTGCCCAGCGAGTGCGGCTCGCGCAGGTTGCGGCGCATCCATTCCATCAGTTTTGCCAGACGCGAGGGCTCGCCATTCGGAATGGCGCGGCTGACACGCTGGCTGCGTTCGGCATCACGCCATGGCGCCAGTACCAGCCGCTCGGCCACCAGGTTGGCCACGCGCGCGCCGTAGTCCTTGCGCACCATGTGCAGCATCATGTCCATGCCGGTGGCCGAGCCGGCCGAGGTGATGACGTTGCCGGTGTCGACGTACAGCACGTCTTCGCGCACATCGATGCGCGGAAAGTCGCGTGCCAGCGCTTCGGTGAGGCGCCAGTGGGTGGTGGCCGGGCGGCCATCGAGCAGCCCGGCCCAGGCCAGCACGAAGGCGCCAGAGCAGATCGAGGCGATGCGTGCGCCACGTGCGTGGGCGCGGACGAGTGCATCGAGCAGTGCCTGCGGCGGGCGTTCGCTGGGTTCGCGCCATCCGGGAATGACGATGATGTCGGCGTCATCAACAGTGCTGAGATCGTAGGGCAGCTGCACCTGTGCATTGCCGAGCATGCGCAGTGCACCGGGTTCACCCGCGCACAGCTGGGTGCGGTACCAGGCCACGCCGAGTTCCGGCCGCACAGGCGCGAACAGGCCTACCGCGCAGCCGAATTCGAACAGCCCCTGGCCGTGGCAGGCAACGATGGCGACGAGCGGTGCGGTGGGATCGGCGGGTGGGCTGGGCATGGCTTGATGCTACGGATGCAGACGCGTGGCGCTGCGTGGTGCGAGGGCATGAGGTGATGCCGGGCAGGCATATGGAGCGGTCGCTCCCTTCCTGTAGGCCCGCGCCCACACTCGGTTCAGTGCCGGCGGGGTGGATGCATCTGACGCCGTCGCGAAGAGCAGCCGAACGTGGGCTCGGCTCTACAGGCAGCAGCGCACCGTTGCGGCCACCTAACGTCATTACCAGCGGTCATGTGGGTGGCCGGATGTTACGGCTGGGTGACGCGATCGCGCCTGTCGCGGTGGGTGAACAGGCCCTTGAATGGAAGCGTGTTTCCGGCCCACCCCCACGAGCCCCCATGCCTGCCGCCCACGCCCCTGTCCTGAGCACTCTCGCTGTTCTGATCACAGCCATTCTTGCCGCTTCGCCCAGCCATGCGGCTGACGCCGATGCAGATCCTGCTGCCACCGCCGCGACGGCCAACGTGGCAGCGTCCACGCTGGATGCGGTGGTGGTCACCGGTTCGCGCACCAGCACGCGTACGGTGAAGAACAGTTCCACACCGATCGATGTGATTTCCGCAGAGGACCTTGCTGCGACTGGCCAGGGCAACCTGCTGGAAGCGTTGCAGCGCAGCCTGCCGTCGCTGAGCCAGATCGGTGGCTACCAGAGCGACCAGGAGAGCCTGATCCGTGGCTACCAGCTGCGCAATCTCTCGCCGGGTTACACGCTGGTGCTGGTGAACGGCAAGCGCCGCAATGCCAGTGCCTATGTGAGCGGTGCCAACGGCGGCGGCTTCCCGGGCCACGCCTGGGCCGACCTGGCGCTGATTCCGGTGTCGGCCATCGACCATGTGGAAGTGCTGCGCGATGGTGCGTCGGCCATCTATGGCTCGGACGCAATCACCGGCGTGGTCAACGTGATCCTGAAGTCGCAGGCGCATGGCGGTGACCTGTCGGTTGAGAGCGGGCAGAGCATTGATGGCGATGGCTCGCGCACAAGCGTGCGTGCCAACGTGGGCCTGCCGTGGGGCGCCGATGGCTTCGTCAACCTGTCCGGTGAAACCACCCGCCAGCATCATGCCATCCGCAGCCGCCGCTACATCGACGGCTACCTGAGCTACCCGGCGGTGGATGCCAATGGCAATCGGGTAGCGTTGCGCCCGAACAACCGGTTGCCTGCGGGTGCGTCGCCGAACCCGGCCGAGGCCGGCCGCGATGCCGAGGCCAACATCATCCTCAGTTCGCCATCGTATGCGCTGAAGGCGTTTGCGGTGAACGTGGGCCATGGCCTGGGCGAGAGCGCGCAGTTCTATGCCAATGCCACCGCCAGTGATCGCACCGCGCAGGCGATCCAGAACTTCCGCCTGCCGGCGACCATCTTCACCACCTACAAGGCACCTGGCGTGCTGAGTGTGTTTCCCGATGGCTTCCTGCCCGTGCTGGAGACCAAGGAGAAGCAGTACACCGGCACCGCAGGTGTGAAAGGCCAGATCGCGGGCTGGGATTACGACGCCAGCCTGACCGGCAACCGCAGCACGGTACGTACCTATACCCGCAATTCGGTGAACTACTCGCTGCCGTACCCCGGTTCGCCCACCGACTTCTATGACGGCAAGCTGGACTACCAGCAGGGCATCGCCAACTTGGACCTGCGCCGTGGCTTCGAGGTGGCCGCCTTTGCGTCACCGCTGGAAGTGAGCGCCGGCGCCGAGTACCAGCATGAACAGTATGAGCGCGGGGCAGGGCAGTGGGAGTCCTACACCGGCTTCGGTGCCGCAGCCTTCGTCGGCTATTCGACTGCCGATGCGGTGAAGGCGACGCGCAACAGCAAGGCGGTCTATGTGGGCGCGGCCAGCAACATCACCGCGCGCTGGTATCTGGATGCCGCTGCACGCTGGGAAGATCATTCCGACTTCGGCAGCGTGTCCACGGGCCGACTGACCACGCGCTTCGACTTCACCGACGCGTTGGGTGTACGCGCGACGGTCAGCAATGGCTTCCATGCGCCCAGCCTGGGCGCGCAGTTCTACCAGGCCACCGGCAGCTGCCCGTGCGGCACCACGCTGGTGGCACAGGTGTCTTCGCCAGCGGCGGTCGCACTGGGTGCCACGCCGCTGAAGCCTGAGAAGGCCACCAATTACAGCCTCGGCGTGACCTGGGATCCGAGCCCGGCGTTCCACCTGGCCGTGGATGCGTACCAGATCGATATCCGTGGCCAGCTCGGTCAGTCCAGCCAGATCGGCTACAACGCACAGGATCCGGCGCGCATCACCGACAACAGCGGCACGGTGCTGAGCGCAGCGCAGAAGAACACCATCGATGCACTGCTGGGGTCGGCCGGCATCAGCATCCTGCCGGGTGATGCGTTCTATGCCAGCTACTTCACCAATGTGGGCAATACCCGCACACGCGGTGTCGAGCTGACCCTGGAAGCGAACCAGGAAACGGCGTGGGGCAAGCTGCGCTGGAGCTATGCGGCCAACGTCGGCCGCACCACGATCCGGAAGGTCAGTGATATTCCGGCGGCGCTGCAGGGGCTGCCCAATATCAACCTGCTGACCAAATCCAGCGAGTACGCACTGCGCTTCCGCACGCCCAGCTACACCCAGGTGGCGGGCTTGGGCTGGCAGAACGGGCGCTGGCGCTCGAATGTCGACTTCACCTACTACGGCCCGATCAAGCGCCTGAACAACGGCGTGGAATACAGGCAGCCGCCGGTGCTGGTGACCAACCTTTCAGGTGCGGTGGAGCTGGGTGCCGGCTGGAGCGCGGCGCTGGGCGTCAACAACGTGTTCGACAAGCGCACGCGCAAGGTGCCGGAGTACGCGCGCAGTGCTACCGATGTGGCCAGCATCGAGACGACGTGGGATTCGGGCGATGTGCTGAGCCGGATCGGGACGTTCTGGTACGGGCGGATCAATTACCGGTTCTGAGGTGGAGCAGCCGAGCATGGCTCGGCTCTACAGAACGCGAAAGGCGGCCGGACGGGGTTCGGCATCATCGAGGAGCAGTTCATGTCTTCTGCATTTAGGGTGGTTGCAGTGGTGGGGTCGCCGACCAGTTCGGCGACGTCGCGTACGTTGCTACTGGTGCGGCACCTGTTGGCGTCGCTGCAGCAGCGGGTGCACGCCAGCGTGGAGGTGGTGGAGCTGGCGCCGATCGCGCGCTCGCTGGGGCAGTCGTTGTCGCGCGATGAGGCGGAGCCTGCGGTGGAGCAGGCGCTGCAGACGATCGAGGCGGCCGAGCTGCTGGTGGTGGCCGCGCCGGTGTATCGGGGGTCGTATCCGGGGCTGTTCAAGCACCTGGTCGACTTCATCGGGCTGGAGGCGCTGGTGGATACACCGGTGCTGCTGGCGGCGACCGGTGGCAGCGAGCGCCATGCACTGGTGATCGACCACCAGTTGCGGCCGTTGTTCAGCTTCCTGCAGGCGCACACGCTGCCGATCGGGGTGTATGCCACGCCGGCCGACTTTGATGGCGAGCACCTCAACAGTGCAGCGTTGCAGGCCCGCATCGCGCTGGCGACCGAGCGTGCGGCCGGGCATCTGGCTACGCAGGCGCTGGCGGTAGCGGCGCCACTGCGACGCATCGCCTGATGCCATAACCGGCGGCGCTTTGCATATGGCCAAGGCGCATCTGCGTGGCCGGATCTGACCTCCGATTGTCGCCTGGCACCGCCACCGCAAGCACCGGCATCCCTAGCATCGAAATCGAAGCGGCATCGCATTGCCGGCCCTGATGAGGACACTCCCGTGGCGTTGGACGCAGCAAGCAAACCCATCCTGTTCCTGCTCGACCGCGAGTTCGAGGATGGCCAGATTCCTGGCCAGCGCTTCTTCTGCCGGCACAGCCTGCTGCTGGAAGGGGCGCTGTCGAGCATCGACGGCCTCGACGCGCAGCTGGACGTACGTCGCATTGGTTTCGCGCGGCCACGCCGCGAGGTGATCGCCGAGATCGGCGAGCAGGACCAGTCGTTGCCCAAGCTGGTGCTGCCGCAGGGCGTGCGCAGCGAGCTGGCCAGTGGCGCGCACCAGGACCGCCAGTACATCTCCGGTGCCGAGCCGATCCTGGCTGCGCTGAACGGATTGCTTGGCATTCCCGTGGCCCACCCCTGAGCGAGGACACGACCTTGAGCTATCTGATCAGCGTCTTGGACAAGAGCCCGGTGGCCGAAGGCGCCTCGCCAGAGCAGGCGCTGCGCAACAGCCTGCAGTTGGCGCAGCGCGCCGAGCAGCTGGGCTATCACCGGTACTGGTTTGCCGAGCATCATGCCGCGCCGGCGCTTGCCAGCCCGGCGCCGGAAGTGCTGGCCGCCTGGGTGCTGGCGCAGACCCGTCGCATCCGCATCGGCAGTGGCGGGGTGATGCTGCGCCACTATGCGCCGTACAAGGTGGCCGAGAGCTTCAACCTGCTGGCGGCATTGGCACCGGGGCGCGTGGATCTGGGCGTGGGCAAGGCGCCCGGTGGCCTGCCAGCATCGACCGCCGCGCTGGCGGCGGGACGCCCGGCATTCGCCGATTTCGACCAGCAGCTGCGCGACCTGGAGGGCTATCTGTCCGGTGCCGCAACCGAGGCGCTGGCGCGCCCGATTCCACAGCAGGCGCCGGAGCGCTTCCTGCTCGGTGCCAGCCCGCAGAGTGCGCAGCAGGCGGCCGAGCTCGGCTGGCGCTTCGTGTATGCCGCGCACTTTGATGGCGACCCGAAACACATCGAGGCCGCGTTCGACGCCTACCGCGGTGTCTCCACGCAACCGCCGTTGCTGGCCACGGTGGCCTTCGCCGCGCCGACTGCCGAAGCAGCCGCACGCCATATCGGTGCGCTGCGCGTCTACAAGCTGCATCTTGGCCCGGGGCAGACAGTGAACCTGCCCAGCCCCGAGGCAGCTGCCGAGTATGCACGCCAGGTAGGTGTGGCGGACTTCCGCATCGAGGAAACACGGCCAAGCGTGCTGTCCGGCGATGCGCAACAGGTACGCGGCGAACTGGATGCGCTGCACCGACGCTTCGGCGTGGGTGAGTTCATCCTCGACGCGCCGGTGGCCGACCTCGACGCACGCCTGACATCCCTCGAACTGCTGTCGCCCGCGCCGCGCGCGGCGGTGGCCTGACCTGCAGGAGCGATCCCCAATGAGCACGACCGCGCGCCACATTCCGTTCGGCATCATGCTGCAGGGCCCCGGCAGCCACATGCATGCTTGGAAGCATCCGTCCAATCCGGCTGATGCCAGCGTCAACCTGCAGTTCTACATCGACATCGCGCGCACCGCCGAGGACAACGGCATCGCCTTCGGCTTCGTGGCCGACGGCCTGTACATCAACGAGAAGTCGATCCCGCACTTCCTCAACCGCTTCGAGCCGATCTCGCTGCTGTCGGCACTGGCCACGGCAACGAAGAAGATCGGCCTGGCCGGCACGCTGTCGACCTCCTACAGCGACCCGTTCACCGTGGCCCGCCAGTTCGCCTCGCTGGATCTGCTCAGCGGCGGCCGCGCCGGCTGGAACGTGGTGACCTCGCCGTTGGAGGGTTCGGGCCGCAACTATGGCCGGCCACACCCGGAACATGCGCTGCGCTACCAGATCGCCGATGAGTACCTGGACGTCGTGCAGGGGCTGTGGGATTCGTGGGACGACGACGCCTTCGTGCGCGAGCGCGACAGCGGTACATTCTTCGCGCCGGAAAAGTTCCGCCGCCTCGACCACAAGGGCCGCTTCTTCCAGGTGGAAGGGCCGCTCAACATCCAGCGTTCGCCACAGGGCCAGCCGGTGATCTTCCAGGCCGGTTCGTCCGACGACGGCATCGCGCTGGCCGGCAAGTATGCCGACGCGGTGTTCACTCATTCGCCGTCGCTGGAAGAAACCCGCGCGTTCACCCAGAAGGTGAAGAACTCGGCGATCGCGCATGGCCGCAGCGCCAACGATGTGAAAATCTTCCCGGGCATCGGCCCCATCGTCGGCCGCACGGCCGAAGAGGCCGAAGCCAAGTACCAGGCGATTGCCGCACTGGCCACGCTTGAGGATGCGCTGGCGTACCTGGGGCGCTTCTTCGATCACCATGATTTCAGCCAGTACGATCCGGACGCGCCCTTCCCGGAGTTGGGTGACATTGGCAGCAACTCGTTCCGTTCCACCACCGATCGCATCAAGCAGGATGCGCGAGAAAAGGGGCTGAGCCTGCGCCAGGTGGCACTGGAAGCAGTGAGCCCACGGCCGAACTTCATCGGCACACCGGAGCACGTGGCCGATGAGCTGATCCGCTGGTTCGATGCCGGTGCCAGCGATGGCTTCATTCTCGGCTTCGCCGCGCAGCGCGAGGGCCTGGACGATTTCGTGACCCAGGTGCTGCCGATCCTGCAGGCGCGCGGCTACCACCAGCGCGGGCTGGAAGGACAGACCCTGCGCGAGCATCTGGGTCTGCCGTACAAGACCAGCCGCTATTCGACCGACGCCGAACCGGCGCGGAAGGTGGGGTAGGGCGATGAGCGGAGAAACTGCGGCAGCACCGGGCCACGCCCGGCGGAATCCCGCGTCCATCGGCGTGCTGCCGGAAATTGCAGCACGCGCCGAGGCCGCCATCGCGATCCGCCATGACCTGCACCAGCACCCGGAGCTGGCCTTCGAGGAGCACCGCACCAGTGCCCGCGTGGCCGAGCTGCTGCAGCAATGGGGCTATGAGGTGACCACCGGCCTCGGTGGCACCGGCGTAGTCGGCACGCTGCAGCGCGGGCAGGGAAGCCGTCGGCTGGGGCTGCGTGCGGACATCGATGCCTTGCCGATCCACGAAGACTCGGGGCTGGCCTACGCCAGCCAGACCGAGGGCCTGATGCATGCCTGCGGCCACGATGGGCATACCGCGATCCTGCTGTCCGCTGCGCACTATCTGGCCCATCACGGCAATATCGACGGCACCCTGCAGCTGGTGTTCCAGCCTGCGGAAGAAACCGGTTCGGGTGCATCGAAGATGCTTGCCGACGGCCTGTTCGAGCGCTTCCCGGTGGATGCGATCTATGGGCTGCACAATTGGCCCGGCGTACCAGTCGGCCACTTCGGCTTCGTCGATGGCCCGGCGATGGCGTCGGTGGACTGGGCGCGGCTGAAGGTGATCGGCAAGGGCGGCCACGGTGCCGAGCCGCAGGGCAGCGTGGATCCGATCCTGGCGGCAGCGCACATCGTCACCGCGCTGCAGAGCGTGGTGTCGCGCAATGTCGATCCGCGGCAGATGGGCGTGGTCACCGTCGGCTCAATCCACGGTGGGCAGGCTGCCAATGTGATTCCGGATGTGGTCGAGCTGAAGCTGACCGTGCGCGCCTACCTGCCCGAGGTGCGCGACACGCTGCGACGCCGGGTCACGGAACTTGCCGAGCAGACCGCCGCCGCGTTCGGCGCGCGCGCCGAGATCGAGTTCCCGCGCGGCTTCCCCAGCGTGATCAACCACCCGCAACAGACGGCCTATGTCCGCAAGGTGGCGGTGCAGTGCTTCGGCGCCGAACAGGTGGTGCCCGGCTTCGCACCGCGCACCGCCAGCGAGGACTTTGCCTTCCTGCTGCAGGCGCGGCCCGGCAGCTTCGTGTTCGTCGGCAACGGCGACAGTCCACCGTTGCACAGCCCGCGCTATGTGTTCAACGACGCCGCCATTGCACCCGCTGCCAGCCTGTGGGCGCGGCTGGCCGAAGACTACCTGGTGAAGGACGTGGCATGAGCAACAACGAACGCTTCCTCTATACCTCGGTCGATGACCCGCTGGCGCGGCCGCTGTTCGCTGGCCTGGAACAGGAGTACGACCGCCGTTACGCCGACGTGCGCCGACGCATCGGTGGCAGCGCCCGCGAGGAGCTGCAGCGCTATCCGGCGCAGGCCTTCGCGGCGCCGGTAGGGGCCTTCGTACTGTTGCTGCGCGACGGTGTGGCGATCTCTGGCGGCGCCTTCATGCCGCACCGCGATCCAGACACCGCCGAATTCAAGCGCATCTGGACGCTGCCGGGGTTGCGACGCCAGGGCATCGCGCGGCGCGTGCTGCAGGAACTGGAAGAACAGGCGGCACGCCAAGGCTATCGGCGTGTGTTCCTGACCACCGGCTTCCGCCAGCCCGAAGCTGTCGGCCTGTACCTCAGCCATGGCTACACCGCGCTGTTCGATCTGGATGCAGATCCGGAAACCGTCGCGCACCTGCCCTTCGAGAAGCACCTGCGGGCGACGACGCCTGTCGTTACCCCTGCACAGGCACTGCTGCACGGAGCCCACGCATGAGCACACCGTCGACCGCGCTGGAGGGCATCGCCGCTCGTCCGGCGCCCGGACAGGCACTGAAGATCGTGCCGGCCCGGCATCCGCTGCAGGTCTTCGGCACGGTGCTGGCACTGGCGCTGATCCTGATCGGGCTGCAGTCCGTGCTGGGCAATCCGCGCTGGGGTTGGGGCACCTTCGCCGAGTGGTTCTTCGCACGCCCGGTGCTGGAAGGCCTGGGTCGCACGCTGCTGCTGACCGCGCTTGGCACCGGCCTCGGTTTCGCGCTGGGTACGCTGCTCGCGCTGGCACGCGTCTCCGGTTCGCCGCTGCTGTCGGCGGTGTCGTGGGGCTATGTGTGGCTGTTCCGCTCGATCCCGCTGCTGGTGCTGTTGCTGCTGCTGAACAACCTGGGCTATCTATACAGCACCATCGAGCTGGGCGTGCCGTTCACCGGCATCAGCCTGTTCTCGTACCCGACCACGCAGCTGATCGGCGTGTTCACCGCCGCGGTGCTGGGCCTGACCCTGAACCAGGCAGCGTTCTCGGCCGAGGTGATCCGCGGTGGCATCCTCTCGGTCGACCACGGCCAGTACGAGGCCGCGGCCGCGCTCGGCCTGCCGCGTGGCCGCCAGGTGCGCCGCATCATCCTGCCGCAGGCGATGCGTTCGATCCTGCCGGCGGCGTTCAACGATGTGATCGGCCTGGCCAAGAGCACCTCGGTGGTCTACGTGCTGGCGCTGCCGGAGCTGTTCTACACCGTGCAGGTGATCTATCGGCGCAACCTGGAAGTGGTGCCGCTGCTGATGGTGGCCACGGTCTGGTACCTGGTGATCCTGACCGTGTTGTCGCTGCTGCAGCGGCGCGTGGAACAACGCTTCGCGCGCGGCCAGCTGCAGCGCGAGCGCTCGGTGTCGCGGGTGTCGTCACCGGTGCGGACACCCAGTGATGCTGCGCCGCGCGTGGCCAACCGCCCGCGCATCGCCACCCAGGTGGAAGCGGGCGAGGGTGCGGCGGTATCGCTGCATGGCGTGGGCAAGGTGTTCGGCGATCAGCCGGTGCTGGAAGACGTGAACCTGGACCTGCGCGCCGGCAGCGTGACGGTGCTGATCGGCCCGTCCGGTGCCGGGAAATCCACGCTGCTGCGGTTGATCAACCACCTGGAACGCGCGGACAGTGGTTACGTGACTGTTGGCGGCCAGTTGATCGGCTACCGCCGTGACGGTGACACCCTGTACGAACTGCCCGAGCGTGAGATCCGCCGTCGGCGTGCCGAGGTGGGCATGGTGTTCCAGGGCTTCAATCTGTTCCCGCACCTGACCGCGCTGGAGAACATCATCGAGGCACCGATCGCGGTGCGTGGCGTGCCACGTGCGCAGGCCGAACAACAGGCGCGCACGCTGCTGGAGCGGGTCGGCCTGGCCGACAAGGCCGATGCCTTCCCGCGCCAGCTGTCCGGTGGCCAGCAGCAGCGCATCGCGATTGCCCGCGCGCTGGCGCTGCAGCCGAAGGTGCTGCTGTTCGACGAACCCACGTCGGCGCTGGATCCGGAACTGGTGGCCGAGGTGCTGAGCGTGATCGAAGAACTGGCCCGTTCCGGTACCACGCTGGTGATCGTCACCCATGAGCTGAGCTTCGCCCGCCGCGTGGCCGACCACGTGGTGATGATGGACCAGGGCCGGGTGATCGAGCAGGGTACGCCCGACGCCGTGTTCGAGCAGCCGCGCCAGCAACGCACGGCCGATTTCCTGGCCAAGACCCTGTAACCCCGGAAGGAGCACCATGAGTCGTGCAGCATCGCGTCGTCCCTCGCGCAGCACCCTGTTGATCGTGGCGGTGCTGGTCATCGGCATTGCCGGTATCGTCTACTCGCGCGTGCGCCAGGCACCGGATGCAGGCACCATAGCCGCGACCAGCCTGGCCGGCGCGAACACGGCCGTCCTGAAGGGCACCTTCGACCCGAAGGCGAAGGCGTTGATCCCCGCCGGTTATCAGTTCGTCACCCCTGGGGCGTTTACCGTGGCCACCCATCCGGGGCAGCTGCCGCTGGCCGACTACGGCGCCGACAGCAAGGACGTGGTCGGCATCGAGCCGGACATCGCGCGGCTGATCGCCGATGCGTTGGGCCTGAAGCTGGTGATCGTGCCGGTCGCGTGGGCGGACTGGCCGCTGGGGCTGGAATCGGGCAAGTACGATGCGGTGCTGTCGAACGTGACGGTGACCGAAGAGCGCAAGAAGAAGTTCGACTTCTCCAGCTACCGCTACGATCTTCTGGGCATCTATACGCGCAGCGACGGGCCCATCCAGAAGATCGAAAAGCCCGCTGATGTGGCCGGGCTGAAAGTGGTGGTGGGTGCCAGCACCAACCAGGACCAGATCCTGCGGCAGTGGGACCGGCAGAACATTGCGGCCGGGCTGAAGCCGGTGGAGTACCAGTACTTCGACGACGCCGTGGTCGGCCGCTTGGCGGTGATCACTGGCCGCGCCGATGTCTCGTTCGAGCCCAATGCCACCGGCGCCTACTCGGCACGCGATGGCAAGGTGCGGCGCGTGGGCCTGTTCCCCGGTGGCTGGCCGAACGCTGCGGCGATCTCGGTGACCACGCGCAAGGGCAGCGGCCTGGCCGATGCGGTGACGCAGGCGTTGAACACCCAGATCGGCAGCGGCACCTATGCGCAGGCATTGGCGCGCTGGAACCTGGCCGAGGAGGCGGTGCCGCAATCGCAGACCAATCCGCCGGGGTTGCCGACGCTGCAATGACACCGGGCGTGGCCCGGCGCTACCGCTGCTTCTGTAAAGCCGAGCCATGCTCGGCTGCAGTTCGCGCGGTGCGCGATGAGTCGAGCATGGCTCGACTCTGCAGGAGCATCCACCCATCGCGTGGATCTACTGGTGGAGTCTGCTTTCCGTAGAGCCGAGCCATGCTCGGCTGCTCTACCAACGCGCCTCCAGCGTTCTGAATGGTCTTGCCAGGCGCACGCCCTCCGCATCGAACGCGGTAACGTCGCGCCCATCCACACGCACGGTCTTCGGCATCGTCCGCGCCGGCCACCAGACCTTCACCGCCGTCCCACTGCGCAGGCCCTTGCCCAGCGTGATCGATAGCGTGCCGTCGCGTTGCCGTGCCTGCATCTGCAACGTGCCATACGCGGTGGGCAGGCGTTCCACCGCCAATCCATCGCCCGCCACCCACGAGGGGGGCGTGCCCGGCAGCAGTGAGAGCGCATCATCGTCTTCGCGCATCAGCATGCCGAACAGCGTGCGGCCGTATTCGGCACCGATCCAGGTGTGCGGCATGTCGCCCAGGTAGCGAGGAAAGCGCAGGCGTGAGTGCACGACCTCGGCCAGCACCTGCCACTGAAGCGGGCGCCGGTCATGCAGCAGCCCCTGCAGCAGCTCATCGGCGACCTGCGGCTGGCCCAGGTGTACGTAACTCAGCACGTTGCGGATCTCGTACGGTGTGTACGCGTACAGCGCACCGGGCTGGCTGCGCTTGCGCACGTCCTCCAGATAGCGCGCAAAGGTTGTCCGCAACGCGTCGGCGGGCAACACGCTCTGTGCGCCGGTCGGGTCCAGTGCGATCGAAACGCCGGTGGGATCGCCATCGCCCAGGTCGGCCGAAGAGGGAATGAAGTCGATGCCCTTCCACGCCATCGTCGCCCGGATCGAGGCATGCAGTGCGTCGTAGAGCAGCTTGTATTGTTCGCGCGCCCAGGCTGCGGTCTCGTAGTCGCCCAGCGATTCGGCCAGCCAGGCACCGTCGTGCCAGCCCTTCAGGCCCCAATAGTCATCCCAATAGCTGTGGGTGGGTGACGGGTAGCCCTCATGGCTGATCGACGGCGCAAGAATGCCCGCGAACCGTTCCGGCGAAGGCTGGTCAGCCTTGTAACCGGGCACCAGCGTGCGTTCGCGCAGTTCCTGCAGGAAGCGCAGCGCTGCTTTCACTTTCGGCAGATAGCCACGCACAGACTCGGGGCCGCCGTCCAGGCGCGCGACATCGGCCACCAGCGCGACGTACTGGCCCTGACTGTCGTACTCGATGTCTGATCCAAAGCCGGTGTTGACGCTGCCATCGTCGTTGAGGATCGGTGAGACCAGGCCGTTGGGATGCACGCCGTGCTCGCTGTACCAGGCTAGGTAGTCGCGCGCCACGCGGGCTTCCCCCATGCGCAGCAGCACCGCCGAGGTGGCCATGCCGTCGCGGATGAAGGAACGGTTGTAGTTGCGCGGGCCGGGCTGCATGGCTGGACCGGTCTGGTTGATCAGCATGTAGGCGGCCTGCGCGCGCAGCATGTCCACCAGCGACGGATCGGGCAGGCGCAGGCCGACCTGGCCCAGCCGTGCCTGCCAGTCCGCAGACGCCTGCGTGGCCAGTGAATCAAACGCCGCACTGGCATCGTGGGGCAGCGTGGCCAGATCCAGCGCAGGCGCTTCGGGCAGCACGCCATTGGCATCGGCGGCGGCGGTGCCCAACGGGAACGCGACCACGACGGCATCACTGGTTCCCGGCGCCAACGAGACGCGGTAGTTCAATGCAGCCGAGGCAAGCCCCTGATCATCACGCACCTGTTGCGTGGAAGGCAGCTGGCCGGCAGCGAGGGTCGCGGTGATCTCCGTTGCGCCATCCTTGCCGAATGGCGCCGCACCCGACGCAGCCACCGGCGTGAGCGACTGCAGCAGCGTGCGGCCATTGATACGCAGGGCTTGCCCGTCGATGGTGACCTCGCGGATCGGGGACAGCCCGCCGTTCTGCCACGGTGGATTCATCTGCATCGGGCGCACCACCAGGCTGAGCGTGCCTTCGATCTTGGTGCTTCCCGTGTTCTGCAGCCGATGCCGCAGGAAGGTCACCGGCTGGCCATCGCGCTCGATGGCAAATACTTCACTGCGCAGCTGCAGGCCGGGTTGCGGTGACCAGGTGGCAGAGGGCATCGGCTTCCAGCCGTCGCGCAGGGCATGCTGCATTGCCTGCCCGGCGGCACCTGCGGCGCGCCCGTCAGCGCTACGCCAGATCGGCTGCACCAGTGGCGCGCCCTTGAAGGCTTCCAGGTTGCCGTACTCGTCGAAGATCGATTTCTGTCGTCCTGCATGCACACCCACGGCCGTCCAGTAGGTCTGCTGCATCTGCAGCGAGGCCGGGAACAACGCGCGCTGGGCGCCGCTGGCAACGATCTGATACTGCTTCATCGGCGTCATCACGGCTTTAGGACCGAGCAGGCGCAGGCGTGCGATCCGTGGCGCAGCGCCGTCCACGCTCAGGCGGAAAGCACGCAATGGCTGTGCTGCAGTGGCGGCCAGCCAGCTTTGCCGGTGACTGGCCGCCTGTGCATCGTGTGCGAGGTCCTGCCAACGGCCCTGTGCATCCTGCGCCTGTAGTCGGGCGGCGCCTCGTGCGCCATCGGCCCAGTCGACCACCAGGCCAGCCGTTGATTGGGCCTGCGGCAGCGTGATCTCGAACGTATGGGATCCATTTGCCCCGGCCGGCATCGCGACGGTGCCGCCGCCTTGCCAGAGCGCCGCTGCCTGCGTTGCATCGATACCGCTGATGCGTGCGCTGAGCGTGCTGTCCAGCGGCTCCATCTCGAAGATCGACACGCCCCAATCGGAAGTGCGCTGCGGGCTGGCCAGCCGCAGGTAGCGCGCCTGGCGCGGCGCGAAGTACAGCGTTTCCACATCGCCCAGCGAATCGGCCATCGTGTACGCGGTCTGCCACTGCCTGCCATCCATTGAGGTCTGCAGTGAATAGCCTTCCGGGTTCGATACGTCCCAGGTGAGGCGTGCGCCGGCCAGCAGGGTGGGCGCGCCCAGGTCGATCTGGAACCAGTGGCCCGGACTGAACGCGCCGCCGGTAACGGTCTTCGGGTTGCCGTCGATCAGGTGGCTGATCGCCATCGCCGGCACTTGCTGCGAGGAACTGCTGGCCTGCCATTGGCTGCGCGGGGGAAGGGTCTGTGCCTGTGCGCTGGAGGCCAGGGCGGCCAACAGCAGGGCAGCGGCAGGGCGCAATGGGAAGAACGGTGTGGAAACCTTGTAGCGTTCGGCGCGCAATGTCATTACGGACAGCCTCGCAGGTTCGACCGGAATCGGGCGAGCGCTACGCTAGCAAGGGATGTAAACGGTTACATGACGCACTGCAGCGCCGCTGGACGCTGGCGCTGCCATCACGGGAGGGCTGACGGATGTGGCTCTGGACGTGTAGCGCGGATTGGCTAGGGCACGTCGAAAGTCCGTCCACGTGGTTGTCATTTGACAACCAATGTGAGCCGTGTGCAGACTATGGAGAACAAGGAATGTCTCGAGCGCGTCATCCAGACAAGGACATCGAAGCGGCGTTGCAGTTCGCGGAGGATCGTGGGTGGAGGCTCCGTATGGCGGGCGGCCATGCGTGGGGCCGGATGTATTGCCCTTACAACGACACCGATTGCCGATGCGGGGAGTTCTGCATCGTCAGCATCTGGAGCACACCGCGTAGCGGCAGCCATCATGCAAGGGCCTTGCGGCGTGTGGTCGAGAACTGCAGTCGTGAGCAATGAGATCTCGCTTCGTCAGAAGCGAAGGGGTCAATCATGGAATTCAACTTCACCCTGAAGTACCGCTTGCCGGACACAGGTATTGAAATCGGTGTCCTCGAGCAGCGCCTGGCCGAAGGCGGCTGTGACGACGCGCTTGTGGGCCTTGGGCTGCCGGGACGGCTGGCCTTGGCGTTCTGCCGCGAAGCAGATAGCGCAGGGGCTGCCCTGCGTTCGGCGCTGGACGATGTGCAGCGGGCCGTGCCCGGTGCCGAACTGGTTGAAGTGAGCCCCGATCTGGTTGGGCTCACTGACGTCGCAGACCTGCTCGGAATGTCGCGCCAGAACATGCGGAAGCTCATGCTGGCCAACCCGCAGTCGTTTCCATCCCCCGTGCATGACGGCTCGACCTCGATCTGGCATCTCGTCGACATTCTCGGTTGGCTGCGAGCGCGCGGCAGCGGGAAAGTCACGACGGAAATGACCGAGCTCGCCGCCGCTGCGCTACAGATCAATCTGGCCCGGGAAGGGCGCAGGCTTCACCCGAAGACGTAGCGGCGGCCAGAATTGTAGCCCACCGCATTACAGCTCCACCGTCTCCCACCAGCGCGTACCTGCCTGCGGCGCCTGCATGTCCAGTGCTTCGCCCATCATCGGCGTAGCCACTGCAACATTGTTTGCAGCGGCCAGCGCGGTGATGCGTTCGAATGGCTGCTGCCATGCGTGCAGGGCCAGGTCGAAGGTGCCGTTGTGGATCGGCAGCAGCCACTTGCCGCGCAGGTCCAGGTGCGCCTGCAGGGTCTGTTCCGGCTGCATGTGCACGAATGCCCAGCGTCGATCATAGGCGCCGGTCTCGATCATGGTCAGGTCGAACGGACCGTATTTCTCGCCGATGGCCTTGAAGCCGTCGAAGTAGCCGGTGTCGCCGCTGAAGAAAATGCGGAAGTCACCGTCCTGGATCACCCATGAAGCCCACAGGCTGCGGTCGCTGTCACCCAGCCCGCGGCCGGAGAAGTGCTGGCCCGGGGTCGCGGTCAGGCGCAGGCCGTTGGCTTCGGTGGATTGCCACCAGTCCAGCTGCTCGACCTTGCGCGCATCCACCCCCCACGCGACCAGCTGGTCGCCAACGCCAAGCGGTGCGATGAAGCGCGCGGTCTTGCCGGCCAGCTGCATGACCGCGGCATGGTCCAGGTGGTCATAGTGGTTGTGCGAGAGGATCACACCGGCGATCGGCGGCAGCGCGTCGATGCTGATCGGCGGTGCATGGAAGCGTGCCGGCCCCATCCACTGCACCGGCGAGGCGCGCTCGGAGAACACCGGATCGGTCAGCCAGTACTGGCCACGCAGCTTCAGCAGGATCGTGGAGTGCCCCAGCCGGAACAGGCTGCGATCCGGTGCGGCGTCCAGCGTGGCGCGGTCCAGCGGCTTCACCGGAATCGGGTGCGCGGGCACGGTGCCCTTGGGCTTGTTGAACAGGAACGTCCACCAGATCTCCGCGCCGTCGCGCAGGCCCATCGCCGGACGGGGCAGGGCATTGCGGAACTTGCCATCACGGTACTGCGGCGAATCGGGGAAGTCGGGAAGGGACCAGGACTTGCAGAAGGTGTAGGTGGTCACGGCGAGGATTCCGAGCAGGAGGACAAGGAGCAGGCGCTTCATGGGTGACGTCCGCTGGGTACACTGCACAGTGTAGTTTCGTGTTTTTTAAAAAGTACACTGTCGAGTGTAAAATGGAGGCATCCGTTCAGTTATCCGGTTCCCGCCATGTCCCGTCCCCCGCAACGCCTGACCGACCGCAAACGTGACGCCATCGTGCGCGCGGCGGTGGAGGAGTTCCGTGCATCGGGCTACGAGGCGACCAGCATGGACCGCATCGCCGAGGCGGCGGGGGTCTCCAAGCGCACCGTCTACAACCATTTCCCGAGCAAGGAAGCACTGTTCTCGATGATCCTGGAGGAGCTGTGGGAGCGCAGCGTGGCCAGCGACGCACTGCCGTACCGCGCCGACCAGCCGCTGCAGACGCAGCTGCTGCAGTTGCTGGGCCAGAAGCTGGACCTGCTCAGCGATGGGAATTTCATCGATCTGGCGCGGGTCGCGATGGCCGAGATCATCCATTCACCGGAGCGCGCGCAGGCCATCGTCTGCCGCATGGGCGAGAAGGAAAGTGGCGAGAGTGCCTGGATCCGCGCAGCAATTGCCGATGGCCGCCTGCGCGAGGTGGATCCGGACTTTGCCGGCCACCAGTTGCATGGGCTGGTGAAGAGCTTCGCGTTCTGGCCGCAGGTCACGATGGGGCAGCCACCGTTGACCGCGCAGGAACGTGCGCGCGTGGCCGAATCGGCGGTGGCGATGTTCCTGGGGTTCTACGCGGTCTAGCTGGCTGCGAAGCGACGGAACTCGTCGGCCGGCAGCGCCGCCGAGTACAGGTAGCCCTGGCCGACATCCACCCCGAGTGCGCGCAGCTTCTGTTCCTGGGCCAGGGTCTCGGTACCCTCGGCCACCACGATCGCGCCGCAGCGGTGCGCGACCTCGACGATGAAGCGCACGATCGACTGCGACTTGGCGTCGGACAGCGTGGCGATCAGCGCCTGCTCGATCTTGACCTCGGCGATGGCCAGCTGCGAAAGCAGGATCAGGGTTGAATAGCCGGCGCCGAAATCATCCAGCGACAGGGTGACCCCGGCTGCCAGCAGCTGTGCGATGTTGGCATCGACCACGTCGCGCTCGACGATTTCGGTCCATTCGACGATCTCCAGGCGCAGCATCGCACCGGGGATGTCATGCAGCTGAAGCAGCTCCTGCAGGCGCAGGCCGAAGTCGGGCAGGCGCAGCGATTCGGCTGAAACATTGACTGCAATTGTCAGCGCCGCGCCGTCCCGCCGGCAGTGCTGCAGGAAGTGCACCGCCGACCGCAGCGTGGCCCATTCCAGGTCTGCCAGCCGCCCCTGCCGGCGCAGCAGCGAGATCACCCGCATCGGGGCAATCGGCCGGCCTTCGCCGTCGCGCATGCGCAGCAGTGCTTCGGCGCCGACCAGTTGGCGGTCCTGCAGACGATGCTTGGGCTGGTAGCACAGCGGCGCATTGCCCTGCTGCAGCCAGTGCTCGAGCGCAGCCTCGATCAGGGCGTCGATCTCGCTGTCGCGCTGGATCGGGTCATCGAAGAACACCACGCCCGACTCGATCGCGCTCAGTGCCACGGTTATGGCGCGGAACGGAAGATGTCCTTCGTCGGCATCAGCGGGGGGCTTCAATTCAACCACTGCACAGCGGAACAGTGGCCGGAAGCCCGGCCAATCGCGGCCGACCCGATCGGCCAGATTGCTGGCCAGCTCGGTGATCTGCGGTTGCGTCCGCAGTGTGGACAAGGTCAGGCCGCGCACCAGGATCGCCAGCGCGGCATCACCGAACTGGTACATCTCCAGCTGCGCAGCCGACAGCGAGGGCAGCAACCGATGCACCTCCTCGGTGCTGTCGCGCTGCCACAGGCCGTTGTCCTGCAACGGCCCGTAGCGCAGGCGCAGATCGCGCAGGTTGCCCATCTCGGCCACGATCAGGCAGGCCTTGCCCGTGCCGTCGTTATCCCGCCAGTACTGTTGCAGGCGTTCACCGAGCGCACGCATGTTGGGCAGCCCGCTGATCGGATCGATGCGGAGCCAGGCCTGTTCGCGCTGGCGTTGCGCATCGATCTGGGCATCGTTGTAGACCAGCGCGAACACAGCGCCGAGCACGAGCAGCGAGACCGGTAGTGCCAGCACGCGCTGGATCGCCAGCTCGGCCACCGGCAGTTGATCGGCGCCAATGATCGCCACACCCAGCGCCAAACCCAGAGCGGTTACCCCGATGCGCACGGACCATGCCTGCAGGATCATGCGCGGCGAGAGCTCGTTGAGCATGCGCGGGTACAGGTGCCTGCGCAGCCAGACGCCGGCCACCATCTGCAACACGGCCTCAAGGCTGGCAGGCAGGAAGAACGGGATACCGACGAACTGGTAGCGGGCCAGGAGGGCGGCAGCCAGGCAGGCCAAGCCGCCGCGCCAGCCGCCCAGCAGGCCACTGACCAGTAGGATGTCGAAGCCCAGGTGCAGTTTGACGACACCCTGGGAATAACGGGCCACGAACCAGGAATTGAACAGGTAGATCAGGCCCAGCGCTACGCCGACATACAGGCGACGGCCTTCTATGGCGTGCCCGGCGCGACGGGTGGCGATCAGCAGCACGCCGATCATGCCGATCACTGCCGTGGCCTGCAGCAGATACAGCGGCAGGCTGGGCAGGGCGCTGTCCAGGACCTGGGCCGAGACCCGTGAAAGCGCATCCATAGCAGGTTCCCGCCTGTGACCGACGGCCAGTGACGAGCAGGGTAAACCACGACCGCGCGCGCGGCCACTGAGGGTGCTCTGCCGCGGCCGGCAAGGTCAGTAGCGCGGGTCGGCGATGGCGGGCAGCACCAGTTCGCGCACGAAGCCGGAGGATGACAGCTGCAACAGGGCGCTTACCATGGCCACGACATCGTGGACCGGCACCTGCTCACCGTCGCCGCGCGCTGCGGCCTCGGCCACCGGCACCGACAAGGCGTCGTCGGTGTTGAGGTAGCCCAACTGCAGGCTGGTCACCGCCAGCCGGCGATCGCGGAAGCCTTCGCGCAGCGCATCGGCGATGCCGTTGAGGGCGAACTTCGAGGCGCCGAACGCCACTTCCGGGCGGCCACTGCGAGGCAGGGCCGAGGTCGAACCGGTCAGCACCAGCTGCGGGCGCGCTGCGCCCAGTACGCGGGGCAGCAGGCGTTGCAGCAGTACAAGGGTCGCGGTGATGTTGACGTCGACCAGCGTCGTGAGTGCAGCGTCGCTTTCATCGAGGAAGGCGTACTCGCCGCTGAAGGCCTTGTCTTCCCAGATACCCAGGTTGTGGATCAGCACATCGATATCGGCCGGTGCCTGCGCTGCGATGTGGTCGGCAGCCACGGTCGGCCGGGACAGGTCTGCTTCGATCCATTGCAGGGTGACGCCGTCAGCGCAGGCGATGCCGCACGGGCGGTTGCGCGAGACACCAATCACAGTGTCACCCGTGGCACAGAGGCCTTCCACGAACGCGCGGCCCAGGCCCTTGCTGGCGCCGATGACCATCAGTTTCATGTTGCTTCCTCGTTGTACTGCGGCAGCCACGATCGGCTGCCAGAACGGTGCTCCACTTGGCGAACGCGCGCAGGCCGCCGCGTTCGGCGGTAAGGGTCGAGGCCGTGTCGTCGAACTGGCACCGGTACCGTGGCAGCAGCCGTCGCTGCTGCAGGCGCTGGGACGCAGTGGCCGCCGACGGCCCGGTCAGCTCGCTCAGGCTGCCTCCCGCACGGGGGGCGATGTGCGCCAGGATGAGCGAGAATGCGTAGGGTCACCGGCAACAGGAATCTCCTGGCATGGACGAGCACAACGCCACCCCTGATGGCATGCCGCTGCCGTTGGCGTGGCAGAAAGCGTTGGCCGATGCGCGCATCGAGCGGCAGTCGATGGGTGTTTCGCGGGCCGACGTTGCCCGCGTGCAGCGGCCGGGCCGCCCCGATGCCTTCGTCAAGTCGGAACTGATCGACGCCTTCAGTGAGCTGGGCGATGAGATCGCGCGCCTGCGCTGGTTGCAGGCACAGGGGCAGCCGGCGCCAACGGTGATTGCCACGGCTGAAGAAGCGGGCCGGCGCTGGTTGCTGATGAGCGCGCTGCCTGGCCGCGATCTGGCTTCGTCGCCGGAACTCGCGCCGCAGCAACGGGTGGAGATACTGGCCGACGCGCTGCGCGGGCTGCATGCGTTGCCGGTAGCAGCCTGTCCGTTCGATCAGCGGCTGGCCTCGCGCCTGCCGGCCGCGCAGGCACGGGTCGAGGCGGGGCGCGTGGACGCCGATGACTTCGATGACGAACGCCTGGGACAGAGTCCACAGCAGGTCTTCGCCCAACTGTGCAGCAATCGTCCCGATCATGAAGATCTGGTGGTCAGTCATGGCGATGCCTGCCTTCCGAATCTGATGGTGGCCGAGGGGCGTTTCAGCGGTTTCATCGACTGTGGGCGGCTGGGCGTGGCCGACCGTTACCAGGACCTGGCGCTGGCCGCGCGCAGCCTGGTCCACAACTTCGGTGATACGCGTTGGGTCACGCCGTTGTTCCAACGCTACGGCGCTGTAGCGGACGAGCGCCGGTTGGCGTTCTACCGGCTGCTCGACGAGTTCTTCTGAGCCCGCGCGCGGCTGGCGATGGCCGCGCAGATCAGCCCACCGATCACGCTCAGGTGTTCCAGTGCGAAGAACAGGGCCAGCTGCTGTTCCGCGCCGTGCTTGGTCCAGAAGGCATGCACGATGGCGATGGTCAGCAGCATGAACACCGCCAGCGCGCCGCTGCCCAGCCAGAGCAGGCGATCAAGTAGCAGGCACAGTGAGCCACCCAGCAGCACCACGGCGCTGGCGAGGTTGAACAGCACAGGCGGTTGCAGCCCGGCCGCCTGCATTTCGGCCACGCTGTTGTCCCACGCCAGCAGCTTGGCCAGACCCGATGACAGGAACACCACGGCCAGCAGCAGTCGGGCCAGGAACCACAGCACGCGGCTGTCGAGCAGGGCGGTGATCATCCGCGGCATGAAGTCTCTCCGGGTTGGGCTTGGAACGGGCCGCGCAGCATCGGGCCTCAACCGCAGTTGAGGTCAAGGGCCGGCTGAACGGAACTCGCTGGTTGGCCGGGTTGCCATCTTCCATATGGACGAACGTTCGTTCATTATTGGCGCCATGAACCGAGCCGACCGCAACGCGCAACGCAACGCGCAGATCCTGCAGGCCGCCCTGCAGTGCTTCCTCGCCAAGGGATTCCACCAGACCAGCATGCGTGACATCGCGCAGGCGGCCGACGTCAGCCTGGGCAATCTCTACAACCACTTCCCTGGCAAGGAAGCGATCATCCTTGCAGTGGCCGTGGCCGAGAGCGAGGAATTGGCGCCGTTGCTGCAGCGGCTGGCCGTGGCCGACGGTGATCGCACGCAGGTGCTGGCGTTCCTGCAGGACTTCCACACGCTGTGCAGCCATCCGGAATGGGCGACGCTCGCCGTCGAAGTGCTGGCCGAGAGCGCACGCAATCGGGCCGTGGCCGAGGCATTTGCGGCCAATCGCAGGCAGTTGCAGGCTGTACTGGCCGAAGCGCTGCAGCAGGTGGCACAGCGTGAACGTCGGCGTCCCGTGCTGGCCCCGGCACTGCAGGCGCAGGTGCTGCTGGATGCCATCGAAAGCGATGCGCTGCGTCGCGGGCTGGGCGAAGCCGGTGGCACCGATGAGGCTCCGCTGGACCCTGGCCTGCTCGCGCTGCTGCTCGGTGCACGCGCATGAGCGCGGTTGAGCGGCGATTGCACGGCCTCGATCTGGCACGGTATCTGGCGCTGGCCGGCATGGTGCTGGTCAATTTCCGCCTGGCGATGGCCGTGCCGGCAGAGGGTCAGGGTTGGCTGGCCGGCTTCTTCCATCTGCTGGAAGGCAAGGCCTCTGCGACCTTCGTCACCCTGGCCGGACTTGGCCTGGTACTGGCCACACAGCGCCTTGGCTGGATGCCGGCCGGCGCGCAGACCTGGCGGCGCGCGCTGTTCCTGCTGGTACTGGGCCTGCTCAACCTGACCCTGTTCCCGGCCGACATCCTGCACTACTACGCGGTGTACTTCGCGCTGGCGGTGCTGTGGCTGCGTGCGTCGTCACGGGTGCTGCTGGCCAGCATCGCCGGCCTGGCGGCCGGGTCGTTCTGGGCACTGCTGCACTGGAATTACAGCCAGGGCTGGAACTGGCAGACGCTGGAGTATGCCGGTCTCTGGCAGTGGCCGGGTGCCGCGCGCAACCTGTTGTTCAACGGCTTCCATCCCTTGCTGCCCTGGATGTGCTTCTTCCTGCTGGGCATGCTGCTGGCGCGCCTGCCGTTGTCACAAGCGCGGGTGCAGCGTGCGTTGCTGCTGGCGGGCCTGCTGCTGATCGGCGCAGGCCAGGCCGTGCAGCAGCTTGCGCAGGGAACGCCCTGGCAGCCGTGGCTGGGAACGCAGCCGATGCCGCCGGGACCGGCCTACGTGTTGACCGGTGCGGGCGCAGCCTGCAGCGCGATTGCCGCGTGCCTCTGGATCAGCCGCCGGTATCCGGGGGATTGGCTGGAACCGCTGACTGCAGCAGGGCGAATGACCCTGACCCTCTACGTCGGCCACATCCTGCTGGGCATGGGTACGCTGGAATGGTTGGGGCTGCTCGATGGCAGCGCGTCGCTACCGACCGTGCTGCTGTGGGCGCTGTTGTTCCTGATGCTGGCCACGGGCGCAGCGTGGCTGTGGTCGTGGCGGTTCACGCGGGGGCCATTGGAAGCGGTGATGCGTCGCGTCGCCGGCTAGCACGTTGGTCGCGCAGGCACGATGTTGTGACGGACATGTCTGTGTCGTGGCGGGCACATCTGCGATAGTTGTCGCAGATAACACTTACTGCTTGCATCCATGTCATCCGCTTCGGCGCAGCATCTCGGCGAAGTCCTCCAGCAATCCTATGGCATCACCGCGACCGCCGTGGTGCCACGCCCGGTTGGCGCCGATGCCAACGCCAGCGTGTATCGCATCGATGCACGGCGCGGGCAGTGGTGGTTGAAATGCCGCAGTTATCAGGTGGCCCCTGCCGTCTGGGACACCCTGCATTGGCTGCGCGGCACGCTGGGTATCGAGGAGATCGTTGCGCCCTGGCCGGCGTTGACCGGCGGGGCATCGGTGCAGCGCTGGGGCCTGCAGTTCACCCTGTTCCCGTATGTGGAAGGCCAGTCCGGTTTCGAGGCGGCATTGAGCCGCACGCAATGGCAACGGTTGGGCGAGGTGCTGCGGCGCCTGCACGAGGCGTGCCCGCCACCGGCGCTGCAGGAAGCGCTGCCAAGCATCCGGATGGAAACCGCGGCGCTTGATACCGTCGGGCAGTGGCTGGCCGGCGAAGGCCTGGCGGCTGCCAAGGATGGGCTGGGCCGTGCCTTCGTTTCCGTCTGGGACCAGCAGCACGCGCGCATCGCGGCGCTGCACGCGCAGGCACTGCAGCTGCACGCGGCGTTGCAGGATGTGCCGGTGCGGCTGCACCTGTGCCACACCGACCTTCATGCCGGCAATCTGCTGATGGGCAATGACGGCGGCCTGCACCTGATCGACTGGGATGGCCTGTCGCTGGCACCGCGCGAGCGCGACCTGATGTTCATCGGTGGCGCTGTCGGCGGGCGCTGGGGCCGCGAGAACCCGTTGGGATTCGAGGAAGGCTATGGCAGCGACCGCGGCGACCCTCGCTGGATCGCCTGGTACCGTCACTGGCGCATCCTGCAGGACCTGATCGAGTTCCAGCAGGTCCTGCTGGGCAGCGATGGAGAGGACCGGTCGCCGCAGCTGCGCCGGCAGTCGCTGCATTTCCTCAGCGAACAGTTCGCACCGGGCAATGTGTTCGACGCGGCCGAGCGGGTGTATCGCGCGCTGTAGATCCACGCCATGCGTGGATGAACCCTGCGCGCTCAGTCAACGGTGGAGGCGCGAAGAGCAGCCGAGCGTAGGCTCGGCTCTACAGAGGAGTGCAGCGTCATCCACGCGTGGCGCGGATTTACTCGGCGGGCTTCGCCGCTGATGAGGCGGCTGCGCTGGCGGCGCGGCGCGACAGCACGGCCTCGCGGTGGGCAATGTAGGCGTTGGCGGCGAGGATGATGCCGGCGCCGATGATCGTCCAGCGGTCCACGCTTTCGTTGAACAGCAGCCAGCCGAACAGCGTCACCAGCGGCAGCTGCAGGAAGCTGATCGGGGTCAGCGCCGAGACTTCACCCAGGCGCAGCGCCCGCGTCCACAACAGCTGGCCGATGGTGCCGAGCACGCCGGTGGCCAGCAGCCACAGCCAGGCCATGCCGCTCGGCCAGACCCAGACGAACAGCGCCGGAACCAGCGACAGCGGCACCCAGAACACGTAGGTGTAGAGCACCACGGTATCGGCGCTGTCGACGCGGGTGAGCTGCTTGATCTGGATCGCCACCAGCGAACTGAGCACCGCGGCGGCCACGGCGACCAGGCTGCCCGCGGTGAAGCCGGCGGTACCGGGTCGCACGATCACCAGCACACCGATGAAGCCGATCACGACCGCGGCCCAGCGGCGCACGCGCACGGTTTCACCCAGCCACAGCACGGCGGCAATCGTGACGAACAGTGGCGTGGAGTACGACAGCGACACCGCTTGCGCCAACGGCAGGTGGCCCAGCGCCCAGAACGCGCACAGCATCGAGCCCAGGCCGATCGCACTGCGCACGAAATAGCGCGGCAGCTGCCGCGTCTTCAGCGGAGCACGGCCCGGCCGCAGCAGCATCGGCAGCAACGCCAGCAGGCCGAAGGCATTGCGGAAGAACGCCACTTCCTGGGTTGGCACGTACCGGGTGGCGTAGCGGATCGCGACCGCCATCAGGCCGAATGCCATCGTGCTGCCAAGCATCAGCAGCGCCGCCCGCATCGGGGCGCTTGGGGAAAGGGCGGGGGTGTTCACCACTGTGCGCCGAGCAGGCGGGGCTCCGGTTCGATCGGCACGCCGAACTTCTCCAGCACCGAGGCCGAGATGCGGCGCGCCAGCGCCAGCAGCTCAGCACCGCTGGCATTGCCGTGGTTGACCAGTACCAGCGCGTGGCTGGGGGCCACGCCGGCATCGCCTTCGCGGAAGCCCTTCCAGCCGCAGGACTCGATCATCCATGCCGCCGAGACCTTGCGCTTGCCGTCCTGCTCGGCCGGGAACACCGGCAGGTCGGGGAAGTGCTGCAGCAGCACGTCGACCTGTTCCAGCGGCAGCACCGGGTTTTTGAAGAAGCTGCCGGCGTTGCCCAGTACATCCGGGTCGGGCAGCTTGCGGCGGCGGATCGCGATCACGGCATTGGCAACGTCCACTGCGCTCGGCAGCTCCACGCCCTGTGCCTGCAGTTCCTCGCGGATGCCGGCGTAGTCCATGCGCAGATCGTGCAGCAGTGGCAGCTTCAGTTCGATGGCGGTGATCAGGTAGCGATCCGGTTGCTGCTTGAACACGCTGTCGCGGTAGGCGAAGCCACACTGTTCGTTGTCCAGCCGTACCCAGGCCTGTTGCTGGCAGTCCCAGGCCTCGACGGCCTGGATGAACTCGCCGACCTGCGCGCCATAGGCGCCGATGTTCTGGATCGGCGCGGCACCGGCGGTGCCGGGAATCAGCGCCAGGTTCTCCAGCCCGGACAGGCCTTCCTGCAGCGACCACATCACCAGGCCATGCCACGGCACGCCGGCGCCGGCACGGATCACGGCATGGTCGGCGCGGTGTTCAAGGAAACTGATGTCACGGTTGCCGAACACCAGTACGGTGCCCGGCAGGTCCTCGGCGATCAGAACGTTGCTGCCGCTGCCCAGCACCAGCAGTGGGTCGCTGGCCACCTCGGGCAATGCCAGCACCTCCGGCAGCAGCGCGGCATCGTGCAGTTCCAGCAGCTGCGCGGCGCTGGCCTGCACGTGGAAGGTATTCAGCGCCTGCAGCGGCGCATTGCGGGTGAGCGTCCAGCGCAGCGGGGCGTTGCCGTCGATGGTATCCATGGGCGCGCTCACAGCGGGGCCACCGCGCCGCGGCTCGGCGCTTCGCGGCGGCGACGGATCGCCTCGACGCATTCGGAAACCAGCGCCGGTCCACGGAAGATCAGGCCGCTGTAGCACTGCACCAGTGCGGCACCGGCCGCCATCTTGGCTACTGCATCGGCGCCGGACAGGATGCCGCCGACGCCGACCAGCGGCACCGATTCGGGCAGGCGCGCGCGCAGGCGGCGCAGCACCAGCGTGGACTGCTCCAGCACCGGTGCACCGGACAGGCCGCCAGCCTCATTGGCCAGCGGATCGCCGGCCACCTTGCTGTGGTCGATGGTGGTGTTGGTGGCGATCACGCCGTCCACCTGCAGTTCGCCCAGCACGCGGGCGGCGGCGTCGATATCGCGTTCGCTGAGGTCCGGCGCCACCTTCACCAGCATCGGCACGCGTCGGCCGTGGCGGGCAGCAAGGTCTTCCTGGCGGTCGCGCAACTGGCTGACCAGCTGGCGCAGCGCGGTCTCTTCCTGCAGCTCACGCAGGCCGGCGGTGTTGGGCGAGGAGATGTTGACGGTGATGTAATCGGCCAGCGGGTACACCTTGTCCAGGCAGGCGATGTAATCGTCCACGGCCTGTTCGTTGGGTGTGTCTTTGTTCTTGCCGATGTTGATGCCGAGCAGGCCGCGGCGGTTGCGCGCGCGCTCGACGTTGCGCACCAGCGCATCCACGCCCGCATTGTTGAAGCCCATGCGGTTGATGATGGCGTTGTGTTCCGGCAGGCGGAACAGGCGCGGTTGCGGATTGCCGGCCTGCGGGCGCGGGGTGATGGTGCCGATTTCGACGAAGCCGAAGCCGAGCGCGAACAGTGCATCGATGTGCTCGCCGTTCTTGTCCAGGCCGGCGGCCAGGCCGACCGGATTGGGGAAGGTCAGCCCGAACACCGTGCTGGGCATCGGCGCGATGCGTGCGGCCAGCAGCGGCGTGGTGCCGGTGCGATAGGCCAGGTCCAGTGCGGACAGGCCGAGGCCGTGGGCGCGCTCGGCGTCGAGCGAGAACAGGAAGGGGCGGGCAAGCGAATACATGCGTCGGTTCAGTCCAGCGTGCCGAGGAAGGCTCGGGTTCGATATTCAAAAGCGACCTGGCCGTCCACCGCATGGGCGGCGAACAGGTCCTGCAAAGCGTCGATCATCGCCGCGTGGCGGGGATGACCGGATTGGGGTGCGTAGGAGGAGGACAGCAGGCGCCCGCGCAGGGCGTCGAACTCCAGATGCTGCACGTTCGACAGCTCTACCCTGCCGCGCAGGCCGGGGCCGAACCAGGCCTGCATGGTGGCATCGTCCTGGTAGCGCTCGGCCACAGCGGTGTAGTCGGTGCCATAGTCCAGCAGCAACTGTTCGTAGCCGATCAGGAACGGGCTGGCATCGAGCAGGCGCGAATTCCAGTAGATCAGTGCCTGGCCACCGGGGCGCAGGATGCGCTGCCACTCGGCGCGCACCGCCACGGTGTCGAACCAGTGAAAGGCCTGCGCGACGCTGACCAGATCGATGCTGGCATCGTCCAGTGTGGTGGCCTCGGCGCGGCCGTCCACCGCACGGAACTGCGGGTACTGCGGTGCCAGCCACTGTTCGGCGGCGGCGCGCATCGCAGCGTTGGGCTCGACCGCCACCAGCGGATGACCGCTGGCGAGAAACGGACGGCTGGAGATGCCGGTGCCGGCGCCGATGTCGGCGACACGGGCCTGGTGGCTGACGCCCATCGGGCCGTGCAGCCAGTCCAGCAGTGCGGGCGGGTAGTCGGGCCGGTAGCGGACGTAGTCGGCGACGCGGCTGCTGAAGCGTTCAGTGCTGTCGGAGGCGGTCATGGCGTCAGTTCGACACCGCCGCCAGCCATGCCAGGCCGCCGAAGAACAGGATGAAGACCAGGACGGCGGCAAGCACGGCGCCGACCATGACCCAGCCCAGCACCAGGCCGGTAACGGCCAGGCCGTCGCCTTCCAGTTCATGCGGGCGGCGGCGGATCTCGGCGCGGGCCATGTGGCCGGTGATGATGGCGACGATGCTGGCCACGAAGGGCAGGACGGTCCAGCTGGCGATGCCCATGACCAGGCTGACCACGGCCAGGGCGCTTGTCTGTCGGGGTGCCACGCTCATCGGGTCCTCCTTGGCAGTATGCACATGATAGTGCCTCTGCCCGGGCAATCCCATGGGCAGTGCCCTGTAGAGCCGAGCCCATGCTCGGCTGCCCCCTTGGGCTCATGCGGGATCGACCGCGTCTTGCGTGCAAGCCGAGCATGGGCTCGGCTCTACAAATTCAGCCCATCAACACCTGGCCGCCATCCACGTTGAGCACGCTGCCGGTAACCCAGCGCGCCAGTGGCGAGCACAGGAACAGGGCGGCGTCGGCGATCTCACGCGGGTGGCCAAAGCGACCGAACGGGATCTTCGCCAGGGTGCCGTGGTACAGCGCTGGATCCTCGATGCGGCGACGGTCCCAGAGCCCGTCATCGAACTCGATCGAGCCCGGTGCGATGGCGTTGACCCGGATCCGGTCCTTGGCCAGCGCCAGCGCCTGCGAGGTGGTGTAGTGCGAAAGCGCGGCCTTGGCAGCGGCGTAGGGCGCGCCACCGGGGCGCGGCTGCTGCGCGGCAATCGACGACAGATTGAGGATGCAGGCATCGCTGGATGCGCGCAGCCAGGGCAGGGCCAGGCGTGAGGCACGCACCGCCGCCATCAGGTCGATCTGCAGGCTCGCGGACCAGCCCTCCTCATTGTCGGCCATGCCGTAGCCGGTGGCATTGTTGACCAGCACATCGATGCCGCCGAAGGCATCGGCGGCGGCCTGCAGCCAGGCCTGGATCTGGCCGGGATCGGCCAGATCGGTGGAAAACGCATGCAATGGCGTGCCCTGCGCCTGTGCATCGGTGCGCAGGGCCTCCAGGCCGGCCTGGCCGCGCGCGCAGACCGAGACCTGCGCACCGGCACCCGCAAAGGCCAGTGCCATTTCACGACCAATGCCCTTGCTGCCGCCGGCAATGAGCACGCGGCGGCCGCTGAAATCGAGGATCGGAGCCCCTGCGGGGATCCGACCCTGGGCATGGCTCAGATCCCCGGAGGGGCTCTGACCCACAGACGTGTCTGCGTCGCTTGCCATCACAGGTCGAACTTGATGCCCTGCGCCAGCGGCAGCGAATCCGAATAGTTGATGGTGTTGGTCTGGCGGCGCATGTAGACCTTCCAGGCATCCGAACCGGACTCGCGGCCACCGCCGGTGTCCTTCTCGCCACCGAAGGCGCCGCCGATCTCCGCACCGGACGTGCCGATGTTGATGTTGGCGATGCCGCAGTCGCTGCCGGCGGCCGACAGGAACTTCTCGGCGGTCTTCAGGTTCTGGGTGAAGATCGAGGACGACAGGCCCTGGGGCACGCCGTTCTGCATGTCGATGGCTTCGTCGAGGGTGTCGTACGGCATCACGTACAGGATCGGTGCGAAGGTCTCGTGCTGGACCACCGCGTCGCTGTTCTTCAGGCCCGTGACGATTGCAGGCAGCACGAAGTTGCCGGCGCGGTCGATGCGGGTGCCGCCGGTCTCGATGGTGCCGCCGGCCGCCTTGGCCTGGGCAATGGCATCGAGGAACTGCTGCACGGCGCCTTCGCTGTTCAGCGGGCCCATCAGGTTGGCGGCATCGGTCGGATCGCCGATCTTGCCTTCCACCTGCTTGTAGGCCTTGACCAGGGTGGCCAGCACGTCGGCGTAGATCGAGCGGTGCACGATCAGGCGGCGGGTGGTGGTGCAACGCTGGCCGGCAGTGCCGACCGCACCGAACACGATGCCCGGCACGGCCAGCTTCAGGTCGGCGGTTTCGTCCAGGATGATCGCGTTGTTGCCGCCCAGTTCCAGCAGGCAGCGGCCGAGGCGGCGTGCGACCTTCTCGTTGACGGTGCGGCCGACCTGGGTCGAGCCGGTGAAGCTGATCAGCGGCACGCGGCGGTCATCGACCATCTTTTCCGACAGCGCGGTGCCGGCATCGTTGATCAGGAAGAAGATGTCCGGGAAGCCCGCTTCGCGCAGGGCATCGTTGCAGATCTTCAGCGAGGCGATGGCGGTCAGCGGCGTCTTGTTGGACGGCTTCCAGATGCACACGTCGCCACAGATCGCCGCCAGGAACGAGTTCCAGCTCCACACCGCGACCGGGAAGTTGAAGGCCGAGATGATGCCGACCAGGCCCAGCGGATGGTACTGCTCGTACATGCGGTGGCCGGGACGCTCGGAATGCATGGTGTAGCCGTACAGCATGCGGCTCTGGCCCACGGCGAAATCGGCGATGTCGATCATCTCCTGCACCTCGCCATCGCCTTCCGGCTTGCTCTTGCCCATTTCCAGGGCAACCAGCGAACCCAGGGCGTCCTTGTGCCTGCGCAGCGCTTCACCGCACAGGCGCACGGCTTCACCGCGGCGCGGCGCCGGCGTGGTACGCCAGACCTTGAAGGCTTCCTGGGCGCGGGCGACGACGGTCTCGTACTCGGCCTCGGTGGTGGCGCGGACCTGCGCGATCGGCTCGCCGGTGGTCGGGTTGACCGGGGTGATCAGCTCACCGCTGGTCGCGCTCGACCACTCCCCGTTGCCCAGGTACGTGCCAGCGTTGATCGCGTCCAGGCCAAGGGACTTGAGCAGCTCGGAAGACATGCAGACTCCTGTGTTTCGTTACGTTGTTTGGCGCCATCGCGGGCAGTGGGGGACGCGATGAACTGAATCGCCGATGGTAGCAGAGCGCCCCGACCGGCCATGGTGCAACGCGCCAGCGGAACCGGGCTGGACATGAATGCTTGGAGGGCAGGGCACGTTGGCTGTAAACTTCCCGGCTGCATGGCCCCGTAGCTCAGCTGGATAGAGCGTCCCCCTCCTAAGGGGAAGGTCGCCCGTTCGAATCGGGCCGGGGTCACCAGAATCAATGGCTTACGCGCATGTGTCCGTTGCCTGTTTGGCTTAGTTGGGTCAATTTGAGCCCAGAACTGGCACAGTTGGCACAGCTTGCATGTACTGCATCTCGGCGCACAGATTGCGCAGTGGGCCTGGCGAAGCCCCCTCCCAAGGTAGGGCTTCGCCGATCAGTTATCACCTTTTCGAGAAGAACTCTTCGAAGGTGTACTCCTTGTTACTGGCCGCGATCTTAAGTAGCGCCCTTTGCTCTTGTACAAACTGATTTTTCAGCCGAGCGGCCTTGCTATCGTTCGCTGGCACACGGGTACAGACGATCAGTCCTGCGATTGGTGCGACCTTCTTCTTGCAGCTTCTAAGTAGTTTCGCCGTCGCAATGATCTGCTCGCAAGCCCGAGCAACTTCTTTTCCTTTTAGCTCTACTATCACATCTCCCACGCCGGGTTTGCTGACAGCGTAGTCCGCGCTGCATTCATTCACCGCTACCCCGCCGTCCACTTTCACGACTGAGATTTTGCTTCGGCTTGGGTTGAGAAAAACGGCGCTTTTGCCGTGTTCTTCAACCTTGACCTTGGAAACATCTTTCACGCTTCGATATTTACTGCAGTCAGCATTCCTTTGCTTACCGTTCAATGGATAGCTCCAATTCCAGCATCTGGTCGAATTCCATTCCTGTCTCGGCTGATACGTCGTCAATGTAGTCAGCATTGATCAGGCCGTGGTCGTCTTTAATGTCAATCAGTTTGCGATTATGGATGGCGTAGGCCCTTACCCGGCTGGATGTCAGCCAGGTTGCCGGCGAAACGATCTTCGCCAGATCTCTTCTCCGTTCCGCCGTAATCTTTGAAGCTAGCTCGCCTGCCTTGATTAGATTATTAATTTTGGCCAGAACGTACGGGCTGTGCGTAGTGAGGATGGTCCTGATGCCCTGGGACTGCTTTGCAGATTTTGGGATCAAGATCATTTGCGCGAACATTTCAACAAGTGCGGTTTGAGCGCTAGGGAAGAGGTGGGCCTCCGGCTCTTCAATATAAAGAAGCTGGGGGTTGTGGCGGCTATATTGCAGTGCAAACTGCAGCGATGACAGGAGTGGCAGCAACTCTTGCTGCCCAGATGATAGTGCCGAAAAAGGTATGGATCGGCCATCAGGCGTCGCGAGGAATTGTTTCCCCTTTTCGTTGACTACTTCGCCGTCAATTAGTTTTTCTAGTGTTTTTAGAAGCGGTGGCTTGGGCTCACGCTCAAGAATTTGGTGTTCACGCAGTGAGGTTATAAATCGGCCGAATCGTGTTACTACTGGATCTAACATGCTCCGGTCTTCGAACGCAGTGACGATTTTGCCGATGCTTGTAAAGAATGAACGGCCGGCAGGAATATAGAGCTGAGACTCTCTCGCCACCTGCTCAAACGGCTTGTGAACGGCCTTGGAGAGTGCGTCGTAATTCTGCCAAGACATGCCTAATATCCTGGCTTCGTCTGAATCATCACTACGAAGATTTGAGAGCATTCTCAGCCCTCTGGACAAAGTGGCCTCTAGTGGCTCCGAGAAGGTGGCCTTAGCTCTCGAGCTCTGAGACTTGCTGCGCCCGCGGGAAATTTGAATCCAATGGTCGCCGACAGTAAAGCGGATGCTGAACGCTCTAGATCCCCAGCTCGAAGGCCGGAACCATTCGTCAAACTCTTCAGTTATCTTGTTACCTGCATCAGCCAAGCTGCTTGACTCTTGGAGGGTCTTGGGCAGGCTGACGACCGCCTGTTGGAAGAAGTACAGAAGTTTGCAAAGCACGCTCTTCCCGCTGGCCTGAGGGCCGATAATCACCGTCATGTCAGATATTTCCAACGAGGCGCTATCAATGCAGGAAAAGGACTTGACTTCGAGTTGTGCGGAATTTTTTGCCATCTTGGCCACGCTGTGCTGAATGCCCTCAGATTACAAAATGTATGGCTGAGTAGCTACAGGTGCTAGGTGCTAGTACCTAAGGCGGCCGACCGCTTTGTCGTCGCCCTCTGGAGTGAGATGTGCGTAGTACTTCTCCGTGGTGGCGTAGTCCGCATGCCCAGCTAAGATCTGCACCCTCCGGAGTGGAACACCTCCCATGACCATGTGGGCGCAAAATGTATGGCGCAAGCGGTGAAGATGCCCGCCCACGCCAGCTAGTTCCGAATCCTTCTTGAACCAGTCTGACACGGTGTCCTTGTGCACCGTCACAAGGGGATCAGGCAGGTGTCGTAGTGCCCACCTGGCATAACGGTTGAGGGGAACCTCCCGCCACTTGCCCGACTTCGTTCTGCCTTCGCCACTCTCGTCCGGGTCGCTCTCCACCAAGAGACGGCCGGCGACGACTGAGCTCTTCTCCAGACCGATGATCTCTCCCCGCCGCAGCCCGGTGTGGGCCATGAAGAGCCACAGCGGCGCCCGCCCAGGGTTTGCCCGATATAGCCGGCGCATTGCCGCCCGGTCATAGAACTTGACGGCCACGCTCCGCACGCCGCGAGGCGCTTTTACGGAGGCCAGCGGGTTCACGTCCAGCTCTTTCCATTCGACGCCGCGGTTGAACGCCGCCTTCAGCCGTCGAATCTTCATCCCCACTGTTTCCTTTGCCGCCTTGTCGTCCAGCAGCCTGGAGCGCTTGTACTGCTCCACTTCGACCGCTCGGATGCTATCAATTGGCCGGTGCCCGAAGCGCTCGATGAAGCGCTTCACCTCGCTCCTGGCTTTTGAGATTGTGGTCGGGTGCTCGGCTTCGTACCAGTCCAGATACCACTCCAGGTAGTCGCGGACCTTGGGCAGGCGCGCCAAGATCCGGACCCCATGAGTCAGTTCTGCTTCTTTCGCTGCTCGTACGCCCTTAGCTTCGCGTCGGCTGACGCGACCAATGGCGACACGGCTTCGCTTGCCGCCTTCCCGCCAGTTGAGGTACGCGGCGCCATCGCGCCAGAAGATTGTGACCTTGGCCAAGGACCGCGGCTACCGCGTCGGCCATGAATACCGATTGGAGATCAAGGCCTCGCGCAATGCGGCGTTCCACCGCCTGGCCCACGTCCTCGGGCACCTGCTGGTCGACAACGTCGAGGCGTTCCGCGACCTGGACGCGCATGCCGCGCTGGAGCAGGTGCAGCTGGAGTCGGGCATCTGCTGCGAGATGGTGGAAATGGACGCCAGCCCGGTAGTGAAGGCGCTGCTGGACGCCGCCGAAACAATGCTGGGCACGGGTGCACGCAAGGTGCTGTCGGGCGTGCTGCCGGAGATCCGGACCATTCCGGTCAAGGTGGCCCAGTCCCTGGCCTTCGATTTCATGGAGGAGGAGGACTTCGCCGCCTTCTTCAAGGGCATCACCGCCTGGATCGGCGACCACTACGCGCACGTCATGCTGGACGACGTGCGCGCGGACTACTGGCGAATGGTCAATGACCGACAGCAGGGGAGGGCAGCTTGATGAAGCCAGCTAGCCCCTCTGAGTTTAGGGAGCAGGAACACCTTGCTTTTGCAGTAGCTTTCCAAGGCAAATGCACCCGTCACCGGTCAGCAGCGTTTTGTTCACTCCCCCCGGAATCTCTTCAACATCTGCAAGCCCGAGTGCCATCAGATCAACAATATTTGGGGTGTGGTCCGGGGCCTGACCATCCCTTGCTCTTATCAGCGAATCCAACCACACCAGCTCCGTTTGATTCAACGCCATCTGCAACGTCCGTTTGTGTTGTAACGAGGTGCAGATCATGAAGTGCGGACGCTCATCCGGCAACAGGACCAAGGCCCAACAGGCCAGGTTCGACGCCATCAGGTACATCGGCCGTACCGCCTGCCGCCACACTTGCCTGATGCTCGACGACTTGCGCGCGGAGTTCTGGGAGATGGCTGGACAGAATAGGAGGGTTGCGTGACGAGCCTAGCTAGGCAGAGCACTTTCCGGATTTGCGGAGGGTGTCTTCGCGCGAATGCCGGCAAGGGCAAGCGACGCAAGTGTCTGCGCGCGCTCAAGGTGTGGGCTTGCATCTTCCGGCGCGGGGACGTCCACCGGTCCCAAATGCTCTTCGCCAACGACGAATGCCTCACCACCGCAATCGTGGTAGAAGACCTGGAAGTCCAAGAGCTGCTTGGCTCGGGACGCCGCAACGACGGCTGCTTGGAGATGTACGCCAAGCTCGCCGAGTTCATGCACATGCTTCAATCTCTTCTTGAGGCTTTCCGGAACGGCCAGAAGTTTCGCTATAGATTCAAGCTCTTCTTGGTCATCACTTTGGCTCAAGCGCCGACGGGTCCGTTCTATAGAGCCATTGAGCTCCTCGGTTGCATCGAGGAAACTCAATGCGTAGCTATCTTGCCGCAGCTTCCTCTCTCCGTCACGACGGGTTTCCTGAAGCCGATTTATGTACATCGGAATGCCGATGGCCGCGAGGATGGCCAGGATGGTGCCAATGGCCTGCACCCAAGCGGCAGCAGACGACCACCAGCTCAACGGCTGGCAGAGGATCTGAAAGGGGTAGCAGTAGAGCGAATCGGCCATAATTTTCTTCTCTCCTCAGTTGGGAGTGAAGCATGAGGCGCGGCCGCTCCACAGGCAAGAAGACCAAGGCTCGACCGGCCGGGCTCGACGCTATCAAGGACATCGGCCGAATTGCCTGTCGTCACACCAATTTGACGCTCGACGACGTGCGCGCCGAGTTCTGGAACGTGGCCGGGCAGAACAGGAGGGTGGCGTGATTTTGCTCAACCTACGAGCGCGGCGCCGGCACTTCTTCAATCAGTTGCCTGATGGCAACACGATAGACCTCAAACGCCGCCGCCTGGTTCTCAGTGATCACCCGCATCGCTTCGATCTTTGGCTGGGCTGTCCGAAAAAGCTCTACAAGGCCCAAGCAGTGAGATTGGGTCTCGACCTTCTTCAGCAGAAGCACGGCAGAAGGAACGTCGGCAGCCGGGTAGGAATCCAGCGTCTTCAGCTGAAGTTCGATGTCTCGAACAAGTCCAGTGGCAAAGTTCATATCGACGTTTCTCGTCGAGAGCATCTTTGCGAGTGCTTCGGCTGGGAAGAGGGAATTTCCGAGAAGAGTTACAAGCAGATCGGTACGTCTGGATCGCTCTGCATCTGCGATCTTTCGAGGAACCTCGACTGCGGCATATCCAACTGCAAGTGCAACCGCCGCCTGCGTCCAGGCGGGCCACTCGACGCCGCCGATCCACCTGCGCAGCCCCTCACTGTCCGTGATGAGTCCCATCACCACTACGCCTGCAATGAAGGTCAGTACGGACACGATTGCCCAGTCGCGGTCTGTGCGGCCTTGATTCATAGGTTCCCTCCTGTGTTGGCGCAGATTCTACCGCTAGGGGTAGCCGAGTGAGGACCAAGAACTCTGGGGCTTTCACCCCGGCTGAGAAGCGCCACGTGGGCGCCGTGAAGCTGCTGCCGTGCAGCGTCTGCAGCCGGTCAGGGCCGAGCGACGCCCACCACATTAATCAGGGCCAGCACTTCACGACCGTGGCCCTGTGCAAGGACTGCCACCACGGCAGTTTCAACGGCATCCACGGGCAGAAGCGCATGTGGCTCGTCATGAAGATGGACGAGCTGGCTGCCTTGAACGTCACCCTTTGCCGGCTGCAGTAGAAGGAGGTCGCGCGATGATCCATCTCACCCTCCCGCAGCCAAGCTGTGAAGGCACGAATGGTGGTGGAGAATTACGGGGGGAGGCCTCACTGTTCGCCAGTATCGATACGAGCTGGGGAAAGCCATAGACTGGTTCAGGGGCCGCGCCGCGGCCTGACATTGGGAGGGGGCATGTCGAAGGATGTTCAAGTCGGGTCAGAGCAGCCCGCGCCAAATTTGGAGCCAACCGGGCCGTGGAAAAGGTTCTGGCGGTTGGTAACTGAGCCGTGGACTCTTATCTTGCTGTTGGCCTCAATAGCGCTGTTCGCAATAGGGCAGCAGAAGCTTGAGCCCAGCGTGACGGCCCTGATTCAAATTCTTCTGGCGGTATCGTCCGGCGTGCTTGGAGCCAGGGTGACCAACCTGCTGGAGACAGCCTCTGGCAAGAGCATTCTCGAAGCGCGCGGAAAAGTAGCGGTTCGGGGTTTGAAGCTGATGTTGGTGCAGACTGCCGCATTCCAGCGGCGCATCCAGCGGTTCATCGATAATCGCGATCACATCGAGACAAACCCAGATGTAACTATCAGGAACTATGAGGAGGCCGTCGAGTTCTGTAGGCGTATCCAGGAAGAGGCAGGAAGCGCAATGGAGACGTGGGGAGATGTCGTTCCAACTGCGGATTTGAGCTCGCTTATCGGGCGGATCACCGAAGCTGATGATCAACGTGACAATCTCGAGCGATTGCTGGAGCAGGCCAAAGTCGATCTCAGAGACGCTGCAGGGAACGCAGAGGATGCTGCGAGGCTACGAAATCTGGTGGGCGTTCTCGAGGAGCAGGTGGCAAAGTCTGAGGGACGGGTGCGCACCCTATTGGGGCGCTTGGAGGAAGTACAGAGCACGCTTGGGCACGTTAGTTCCTTGACGCGGCCAGTCCAGAATCTCGGTTTCCCTTCCTCAGGACCACAACCTGATAGCAGTTTCGCAAGCCACAGGAATGCACTGGTCGAAGTACTGCGCCGAACTAAGGATTCGAAGGACGTTGACAAGTGACGTAACTAATTGTTTAAACTGTTTCATCGTCAAGATTTGTACCTGAAGCCCCGGCCCTGCGCTGGGACTTCTGCGTTTCCGGGACCCGGAACACCGATCAACCACCGCGCCGAAACCCCCTCCGCTCGCCGTGAGGCGATTGGGGCTGGCGTCAGCGCAGGCGGGCGGTCTGCGCACGGCCCTTGGAGGCCGGACACCGCGCTGGTGCAGCAGGGCGACAAGCTGGGCGTGATCTCCACCGCGGTGGACGTTCAACCCGGCAAGGACGACCGGCTGCTGCTGGGCGGCCAGCTGTATCACCTCATCGACCTGCAGCCGCTCTCCCCAGGCGGCCAGATCCTCCTCTATGAGTTCCACACCCGACGCCGATGTCCGACATTCTGGGGTTCGGCCTGGTCGGTGGCATCGTTGCCAAGAACCTGCCGGAGCAATTCAGGCCCCCGTCCTTCGCAGACCTGATGAATCGGGCGGCATCCAGGCTTGGGAACCCCAATGGGCTGCCAACGAACATTGAGGAGATCGGCGCGCCGAATGGCGACGTTGTAGACCCAAACGACGCCAAGAAGGCCTCGGATCAGTGGAACCGCCGGCTGGAGATGTACGACAAGCAGTTGAAGATCCGCCCATGCAGTTCATCGCTGAACCGGAAGTGGGTGGTGCCGGGATTGTCGTAGACGCAGATCGGGGTGCCCACCGCCGTGCACACCGATTCGAAGAGCGTGTAGACCTCGTGCTCCTTCAATGGCTGGTAGGACACGGGTGCCAGCAGCAGGCCGGCTGCACCCGCGTCCTCGGCGTCCCGGGCCAACGCCAGCACATCGCGGGTGCGCAGCGCACCGATGCCGACGATGACCGGGACATCGCCCGAATGGGCCAACGCTTCGTGCAGCACGCGCATGCGCTCGGCCTTTTCCAGGTAGGCGTAGCTGCCGGTGGAGCCGAGCATGCCCATCGACTCCACGCCAGCGGCCGCGAGACGCTCGACCAGCCCGGCGAAGGCGTGCAGGTCGATGCCCGATTCGGTCACCGGCGTAAGACGCTGGGGCCGTGGATCATGCCGGATCCCGAGGGCAGAAGGAAAAGAGGGGTTGTCAGGTGTGGCGGCGGTGGACGATCGGCATTGCTTACTGCCCTGGGACAAAATTCAAGCGCTGGCGTGCAACGTGATTCGGCCACCGGGATCGCGCAACATGGCGGCCATCCTTCCTTGCGAGCACGCCATGAGCGAGTACCTTCACCCCGTGCAGCCCCCGCACTACGCCGTCATTGGCGCGTGGCTGGATTCGGCCAGCGCAACCCGGCGCTGGGCCGGTCCCGGCGTGGCGTATCCGCTCGTGCCGGACGCATTCGCGCGGGCACTGCAACTGCAGCAGCGCCCGGGTTGGGTGCTGCTGGATGCGCATGGCCACTGCCTTGGTTTCGGCCAGTACTGGCCAACGACCTCTGGCACGCTGCACCTGGGCCGCATCATCGTTTCGCCGCGGGCACGCGGGCTTGGACTGGGACGTGTACTGATGCAGGCGCTGATGGCGCAGGCGTTGCAGTCGGCCGGGGCGGAGCGGCTGACCCTGCGTGTCTATCGTGACAACATCGTGGCGGTGACCCTGTATCGCGACCTGGGCTTTCAGCCGATCGAAGATGCTTCGACGCCGGAACTGCTGTTCATGCAGCACCGTGCCGGCTGAGTGGTGATCACGCGCGCAGCACGGAAGCCTGTTGCGCCTGCCATTGATCGCGGGTGATGCAGCTGATGTGTTCGGTGTGGTAGTCGCCGAGGAAGCTGTTGAACTTGTTCACTTCGGTATGGTGATGCTGGAAGCCGCATTTGCTCTGTGCGTTCAGTGATTGCAGGTTGTCGGCGAAGTAGCCGCACCACAGTGCGTCTAGGCGCAGGTCGAGGAAGGCGTGCCGCATCACTTCGCGCACTGCTTCGGGTACCAGGCCGCGCCTCCAGTACGGCACGCCGATCCAGTAGGCGATCTCGCCTTCGCGCTCGCCGATCTCGAAGTTGCTGTCGGCACCGATCAGGATGCCGACGTAGCCGATGGCGCGGCCATCTTCGCGGCTCTGCAGGGCATAGACCTCCGGCCGGTTGAAGACCGTGCGGATGACGTCGGTACTTTCCTCTACGCTGGTCCGGCCATCCGGCGCGGGTCGCGTGCGTACTCGTACAGGTCGGCGGCGTCGGTGTCGCGCCAGGGGCGCAGGATCAGGCGTTCGGTGTGCAGGGACATGGTCATTCAAGGCAGGGAGAGAGCGCACAGGCTAGGCCGCGCCGGGCGAAGGGCACAGGGCGGGACCTTGATGGTTTCGGTACTTTTCGCAACTGCCTCGTTGGCGCAGGTATGCTGTGCTCCGGAATGCAGCCGGATCCGCCCTTGGACCGCATACCCCAGCTTCTGGATCAGGACGAATCGATGCGCTTGGAGGTCAGTACGCTGGCCGAGGGGCAGGGCATTCCGCTGTCGTTCGGGCACGCGTATCTGGCGGTTCTGGTGTGCGTGTCCGGGCGTGCGCGCTTCGCACTGAACTTTCGTGAGGTGGCGGTGCAGCGGCACGACGTGCTGGTGCTGGCCGAGGACACGCTGGCGCTGCTGCGGAAGCGATCGCATGGCTTCCTGGCGGTGGTCTGCCTGATGCCGAAGGCGCTGGCGTCGGAGGTGGCCTACGTACTGCCCAACGCGCTGTTCAAGTTCCTGCATGAGCATCCCCATTGCGTGCCGTCGCCGCTGGAGGTGCCGCTCCTGCAGGGCTGGCTGGCTGCAGCAGCTGATGGACGCGCAGCACACTGGGGGCCGCTATCGGCACGTGATGCTGCGCAATCTGCTGCAGACCTTTTTCCTGAAGTTCGCCACGCTGTTGCCGGCACAGAAGGGGGCCGCAGCGCCGGTCAGCCGGCGCGAGCGCCTGGCTTGGGATCTCTGGGAACTGGTCGGCCAGCGCAGTACCCGCCAGCGCGACGTGCAGTCTTATGCCGATGCGTTGTGCATCACGCCGTTCTATCTTTCGCAGCTGACCCGCGAGTGCTTCGGTGAAACACCCAAGGCGTTGATCGACCGCCAGGTGGTGCTGGAGATCAAGGCGCTGCTGAGCTACAGCGAGCTGCCGATCGGGCGCATCGCCGAGCGATTGTGCTTCGAGGATGCGTCCTACCTGTGCCGCTACTTCCGGCGGCACACCGGGAAGTCGCTGACCGGCTACCGCCGTGCGGGGCAGGGCGGCGCTAGCGGGATGCGAACAGCGGTGCTGGCACTTCGGACAGCAGATCCTCGGTAACCCCGCCGAGCACGCGTTCGACCACGCAGTCGCGGCGGTAGGGCCCCAGCACCCGCAGATCGGCTTCGCCAGACCTGGCGAAAGATCAATCCTGCTTGAGCAGCTCGACCAGCTGGCGCAGGCGATAGGGCTTGGGCAGGAACTCCACCTGCTCCGGAAGCGGCGGCAGCTGCGAACGCGCATAGCCGGAGGACAGGATCATGCGTGCATGCGGCTGCTCACGCGCGACGTGCTCGCTGAGTTCGATGCCGGACATGCCATTGGGCATGCTGACATCGCTGAACACCACGTCGAAGCGTGCGTCGCCCTTCAGCAACGCAGCGGCTTCATGCCCGTCGGCGGTGGTGGACACCTCGATGCCGAAATCGCGCAGGGCCATGCCGATCATCTCGCGCAGATCGTTCTGGTCCTCCACCATCAGTACGCGGATCGGGTCATCGGTCATGGGTAAATTCCTCGGTTGCGGGTAGCAGCAGGCTGACCGTGGTGCCGACACCGGGCGTGGTGGACACATCGACGAAGCCGCCGCTCTGGGTAGTGAATCCGAACACCTGGCTCAGGCCCAGGCCGCTGCCCTTGCCGATGTCCTTGGTGGTGAAGAAGGGCTCGCTGGCCCGCTCGGCGATGTCGGCGGCCATGCCGTGGCCTTCGTCGCAGACGCTGAGGGTGACATAGCCGCGTTGCAGCGTGGTGTCCGCATCCGGGTCGAGGCGATGTTCCAACGCGGTGCCGATCAGGATGCGGCCGCCATCGGCGGTGGCCTCCACGGCATTGGCCACCAGGTTCGCCAGGGCGGTCTGGAGCTGCATCGCATCGGTGCTCACCTGCGGCAGGCCCGGGGTGAGATGGGCATCCAGTACCACCGTGGGCGGGCAGGCGCGTTGCAGGTCCGGCAGCCACTGCCGTACCAGCGCATTGATGTCCACCGATTCCCGGATCAGGGTCTGGCCGGTGCTGAAGGCCAGCAGCTGGCGGGTCAGCAGCGCGCCGCGGTCGGTGGCTGCCTGCGCGGCATCCAGCAGCTCGGCTGCGCGTGCATCGTCACTGCTGACACGCAGCGACAGCAGGTCCAGGGCGTTGCCGATGGTGGTCAGCAGGTTGTTGAACTCATGTGAGAGGCCGCGGCTGAGCCGGCCAACCGTCTCGAACTGCTGGGTATTGCGCAGCGCACGCTGGGCATCGCGCAGCAGCCGCTGCGCTTGCCACTGCTCGGTGATGTCACGGGTGATCTTGACGAAGCCGAGCAGTTCGCCGGCTTCCACGACCGGTTCGATGACCACGCTGGCGCGGAACGACGAGCCATCGCGGCGAACGCGCCAGCCCTCACTGGCGACATGCCCCTGCTGCGCTGCGACGCGAAGCAGGCGCTGGGGTTCGCCGGCCTCGCGGTCGGCGGCCAGGTAGAAGCGGCTGAAGTGCGTTCCCACCACTTCATCGGCTGAATAGCCTTTGATACGTTCGGCGCCCGGGTTCCAGCTGCACACGATGCCTTCAGGATCAAGCAGGTACAGCGCATGGTCGCGCACGCTGTCGATCAGCAGTCGCAGTTGTCGGGAAGGGTCCGTCAGCACGGACGTCGTAGAGGCGGCTGCGTCCACGTGTAAATAAGTGTTACCCCTGTGAGGGACGTGAAGCTAGGCACTCAAGTGTGAAGGACGCGTGCACACCTGACACGTGCCATTTGTCCTGTGCGGCTGAATGCGACACGGAGTACCATCTTCCACCCTTTGCCTTCTGGAACCGACCTGCATGCGTCCTGGTGCGACTACGCGTGACCGCTGGATCTGGATGACGTCCGCCGTGCTGCTGGCCGCGACCATCGCGTTGGAACTGGTCGTTCCGCTCGGCTACGCGGTATGGCTGGCCTACTTCCTCGCGGTCGGCGTGACGGTATTCCAGCGCAGTGCACGCGCGCCGTTCGTGGTCGCGGTGATCGCCTGTGTCCTGCTGGTGATCGGCTTCAACGTTGCGCCAGCCAGCAACAATTCGTCGTTCTCGCTTGTCAACCGTACCGTCGGTGGCTGCGCCTTCCTGATGATCGCACTGATCGTCTCGCGCGCGATCCAGGCCCGGCGCCAGGCGATGCGCGCGCTCTGGCTGCAGGAGGCCGAGAACGCCGTGGCGATGAGCCTGCGCGGTGACCTCGGGCCGGAGCAGATCGCCGAGGCGGCAGCAGCAAGCCTGGCCGGGCAGCTGGATGCAGAGGTCGGTGCGGTCTATCGCCTGGACGGCGGCCGGCTGCAGCTGACCGGTGGCGTGGCGCTGCCCACTGGGACGCCGGCCTCCCTGGCCCTGCACGAAGGACTGGCCGGGCAGGTTGCGCGGGACGAACGCATCCGCCACCTGCACGGCGAAGACGCTGCCGTGCTCGAACTGCAGACCAGCCTGGGCCGGCTGCCGGTGCGCGAGCGCATCCTGGCGCCAATCAGCAGCGATGGTACGGTGGTCGGTGTCATCGAGCTGGGCCGCGGGCGGGCGGGTGAACAGCGTGATCTGGATCGCGAGCTGCTTGAGCGCTGCGCCGACACCATCGGCATGGCACTGCGCGCATCGCTGCTGCGTGCGCAGCTGGTGGTGCTGCTGGAAGAGTCGCAGCGCCAGGGCGAGGAGCTGCAGGCCCAGCAGGAAGAGCTGCGCGTGGCCAACGAGGAACTGGAAGAGCAGAGCCGCAGCCTGTTGCAGTCGCAGAGCCACCTGGAAGAACAGCAGGCTGAGCTGGAACAGAGCAACGTGCAGCTGGAAGAGCGCACCCACGAGCTGGAGGCGCAGAAGCAGGCACTGCTGGTTGCGCAGAGCCAGCTGGTGCGCAACAGCAACGAGCTGGCGGCGACCTCGCGCTACAAGTCCGAATTCCTGGCCAACATGTCGCATGAGCTGCGCACGCCGCTGAACAGCTCGCTGATCCTGGCCAAGCTGCTGGCGGACAACAAGGACGGCACGCTGACCGAGGAACAGGTGAAGTACGCGCGTGCGATCCTGTCGTCCAACAACGACCTGCTGGCGCTGATCAACGACATCCTCGACCTGTCGCGCATCGAGGCCGGTCATGTCGAACTGTCCGATGAAGTGGTGGTGGTCGAGAGCGCGCTGCAGCGGCTGCGCGAGACGTTCGAGCCGATGGCGCGGCAGAAGGGCCTGACCCTGCAGATCGAAGCCGACGCCCTGGCACCAACCCAGATGGTGGTTGACAGCCAGCGGCTGCAGCAGATCCTGAAGAACCTGCTGGCCAACGCGGTGAAGTTCACCGAGCATGGCAAGGTCAGCCTGCACGTGCGTGCCGGCGGCAACGGCCGCATCCGGTTCGAGGTCTGTGACACCGGCATCGGCATTGCCCGCGAGCAGCTGGATGTCATCTTCGAAGCGTTCCGCCAGGCCGATGGCAGCACCCGCCGTCGCTACGGCGGCACCGGCCTGGGCCTGTCGATCTCGCGCGATCTGGCCGAGCGCATGGGCGGCGGCATCCAGGTCGACAGTGAGCCCGGGCGCGGCAGCTGCTTCATCCT
>NZ_JAOCGL010000179.1:0-4345 GCF_029842485.1 Stenotrophomonas sp. GD03777 | reverse complement strand
CTGCAGCCCCAATGTGGCCAGCACCTTGCTGGAAATCTCCTCGATCGAGGTGTGGGTGGTGCTCAGGGTCGGGATCCGCTCCATGCGGAACATGGTCTCGGCCGCGGCCACCTCGCGCTTGCAGGTGTCCAGGTTGGCGTAGCGCGAGTTCGGGCGGCGCTCCTGGCGGATCTGCTGCAGGCGGTCCGGATCGATGGTCAACCCGAACAGCTTGCGCCGGTAGTTGCGCAGGCGCGGCGGCAGGCGGTCGCTTTCCAGGTCTTCGTCGGTCAGCGGGTAGTTGGCCGCGCGCACCCCGTAATGCAGGGCCAGGTAGATGCAGGTGGGCGTCTTGCCGGCGCGCGACACCGCCACCAGGATCACGTCGGCATCGTCATAGTTCACTGCGATGCCGTCGTCATGGGTCAGGGCGAAGTTCATCGCGTTGATGCGGCGGTGGTACGTGTCGAAATCGACCATGCCGTGGGCCTGTCCGACCCGGGCCAGGCGCGGGCTGGCCAGTTCGCGCTCCAGCGGCTCGATGAACGGCGCGAACACATCCAGCATCAGGGCACCGCTGTCGGCCAGGATCAGGCTCAGGCTCTGGTCCACGCAGGAGTTCACCACGATCGGCCGGACCTGGTACCGCTCCCCCGCCGCCTGGATCCGGGCGCAGGCTTCACGCGCTTTTTCAGGGTCGTCGACAAACGACATCCGATCGGTAATGAAGCTGAACCCGGAGAACTGGGTCAGCAGGCTATGCCCAATGGTTTCAGCGGTGATACCGGTTCCATCGGAAACGTAGAACACCGGACGGATGGTCGACATGCGCGCTTTTACCCCCTACGAAGCTTAAAAAGGCCGCCAGCACAAGCTTGTGCCGACGGTGCTCTGCCCGGCATCATATCGGCTTCTTCCTACGGACGCGGCCACTCAGCCCGCCTCGGGCGATGGCCAAACGGAGCATCGCGCTTGAACGAGAACATCCTGTGGTTGCACGAACTGCGTCTGGCCGATCTGGCCCGCGTAGGCGGCAAGAATTCGTCCCTGGGCGAGATGATCGGCAACCTGGCCGGTCTGGGCGTTTCGGTGCCGGGCGGTTATGCCACCACCGCTGAAGCCTTCAAGGACTTCATCGCGCACAACGACCTGTCCAAGCGCATCTTCGACAGGCTGGCCACGCTGGACGTCGAGGACGTCAACGCGCTGACCGCCGCCGGCAAGGAAATCCGCGGCTGGGTAATCGACGCCCCGCTGCAGCCGCAGCTGGACCAGGACATCCGCACCGCCTACGCCAAGCTGAGCGCCGAGAATGGCGGCGGCGACGTGGCCGTGGCCGTGCGTTCGTCTGCCACTGCCGAGGATCTGCCGGATGCGTCCTTCGCCGGCCAGCAGGAAACCTTCCTCAACGTGACCGGTGCCGACGACGTCGTGCACAAGGTCAAGGAAGTGTTCGCCTCGCTGTACAACGACCGCGCCATCGCCTACCGCGTGCACCACGGCTTCAAGCATGAGGACGTGTTCCTGTCCGCCGGCGTGCAGCTGATGGTGCGTTCGGGCGTCGGTTCCTCCGGTGTGCTGTTCACCCTGGACACCGAGTCCGGCTTCCGCGACGTGGTGTTCGTCACCTCCTCGTTCGGCCTGGGCGAGATGGTCGTGCAGGGCGCGGTCAATCCGGACGAATACTACGTCTACAAGCCCACCCTGCAGGCCGGCAAGCCGGCGATCCTGCGCCGCTCGCTCGGCAGCAAGGCGATCCGCATGGTGTATTCGGATGTCCCCGGTGAGCGCGTCCGTATCGAAGACACGCCGGCCGAACTGCGCACCACCTTCTCGATCAGCGACGAGGACGTGCAGGAACTGGCCAAGCAGGCGCTGGTCATCGAAAAGCACTACGGCCGCCCGATGGACATCGAGTGGGCCAAGGACGGTGTCAGCGGCAAGCTGTTCATCGTGCAGGCGCGCCCGGAAACGGTGAAGTCGCGCAGCCACGCCACCCAGATCGAGCGCTTCGCGCTGACCGAGAAGGGCGGCAGGGTGCTGGCCGAGGGCCGTGCCGTCGGCGCCAAGATCGGTTCGGGCGTAGCCCGCGTGGTGAAGACGCTGGACGACATGAACCGCGTGCAGCCGGGCGACGTGCTGATCGCCGACATGACCGATCCCGATTGGGAACCGGTGATGAAGCGCGCCTCGGCCATCGTCACCAACCGCGGTGGCCGCACCTGCCACGCCGCGATCATCGCGCGCGAGCTGGGCGTGCCGGCCGTGGTTGGTTCGGGCAACGCGACCCAGGTCATCGAAGATGGCCAGCTGGTCACCGTCAGCTGCGCTGAAGGCGATACCGGCTTCATCTACGAAGGCAAGCTCGGCTTTGAACGCACCACCACCGATCTGGGCAACATGCCGCCGGCGCCGCTGAAGATCATGATGAACGTGGCCAACCCGGAACGTGCCTTCGACTTCGGCCAGCTGCCGAACGCCGGCATCGGCCTGGCCCGCCTGGAAATGATCATCGCCAGCCACATCGGCATCCATCCGAATGCGCTGCTGGAATACGACCGCCAGGACGCCGCTACCAAGAAGAAGATCGACGAGAAGATCGCCGGCTACGGTGATCCGGTCAGCTTCTACGTCGACCGCCTGACCGAAGGCATCGCCACCCTCACCGCCTCGGTCGCCCCGAACGCCGTGATCGTGCGCCTGTCGGACTTCAAGTCCAACGAGTACGCCAACCTGATCGGCGGCAGCAACTACGAGCCACACGAAGAGAACCCGATGATCGGCTTCCGCGGCGCCAGCCGTTACGTCGACCCGAGCTTCTCGGCCGCCTTCGCGCTGGAGTGCAAGGCCGTGCTGCGCGTGCGCAACGAAATGGGCCTGGACAACCTGTGGGTCATGATTCCGTTCGTGCGCACCCTGGAAGAAGGCCGCAAGGTCATCGAGGTGCTGGAACAGAACGGCCTGAAGCAGGGCGAGAACGGCCTGAAGATCATCATGATGTGCGAAGTGCCGTCCAACGCACTGCTCGCCGATGAGTTCCTGGAGATCTTCGACGGCTTCTCGATCGGCTCCAACGACCTGACCCAGCTGAGCCTGGGCCTGGACCGCGACTCGTCGATCGTCGCGCACCTGTTCGACGAACGTAACCCGGCGGTGAAAAAACTGCTGTCGATGGCGATCAAGTCGGCACGTGCCAAGGGCAAGTACGTTGGCATCTGCGGCCAGGGCCCGTCCGATCACCCGGATCTGGCCGAATGGCTGATGCAGGAAGGCATCGAGTCGGTGTCGCTGAACCCGGACACCGTGGTGGATACCTGGCTGCGCCTGGCCAAGCTGAAGGCCAACGGCTGATGCCGTGATGGGCTGACGTCGCTTTCATCGACGTCCGCCCATACTGCTGCTGCACGCAAGCCCCGCCTCTGCGGGGCTTGCTGTTTCTGGCGTCCACGCACGCCCGGCCCCACGCAGACATCGCTACGCAGCAAAGGACTTCCGCATGATCGCCGCCGCACCTCCCACCCCCGCCCCCGCCGCAACGCCCTGGTTCCACTCGCTCAACTGGGAGCGCCTGCTGGAAACCTACGGTGTGCCGTTACTGGCCGCCATCGTGGTGCTGCTGGTGGGCCTGTGGGTGGCGCGTCGCCTGTCCAACGCGATGCCGCGCGCCACAGCGCGCATGGGCGTGGACCCGATGCTGGGCAGCTTCCTGCGCAACGTGGTGTACGCCGCATCGCTGGTGATCGTGGTGGTGCTGGCCATCGGCACGCTGGGCGTGCAGATCACGCCGCTGCTGGCCGTGCTCGGCACCGCCGGCCTGGCCGTTGGCCTTGCCCTGAAGGATTCGCTGTCCAACATCGCCTCGGGCGTGATGCTGGTGACACTGCGGCCGTTCCGCGTCGGCGACGTAGTCACCGTTGCCGGACAGACCGGCACGGTGCGCGAAGTGCGCATTTTCCAGACCGTCATCACCGGTGCCGACAACCAGCACACCACCATTCCGAACACGTTGATCACCGCTGCACCGATCATCAACCTCACCGCCGAACCGACCCGCCGCGTCGAACTGGTGATCGGCATCGGCTATGAAGACAACATCCAGCTGGCGCGCGATACCGCGCTGGCGTTGATGAAGGCCGACTCGCGCGTGCTGCAGACGCCGGCACCGGACGTGGTGGTGTACGAGTTGGGGGCGCACGCGATCAACCTCGGCATCCGCTGCTACGTGAAGTCGGCCGACTGGTTCGGCACCAAGGTCACGCTGCTGGAGCAGCTCAAGCTGGGCTTCGACAAAGCCGGCATCAACATCCCGTATCCGCAGCAGGACATGCACCTTTACCTGCATGGCAAGGATGGCGGCGTGGTCGAG
>NZ_JAOCGL010000178.1:0-4350 GCF_029842485.1 Stenotrophomonas sp. GD03777 | reverse complement strand
CGCTGGCCCTCGCGCACCTCCACCGTGGCGATCACCTCGGCCGCCGGCGCCGGCACCGTGATCCGGTCCCACTCCAGTGTGCCCAGCGCCGTTGGCGTTGACTGCCCACAGCCCGCCAGCAGGCCGATGCCCGCCAGCCCGAGTCCACGCATCCCGTTGCCGATGCCCATGCCATCCCCTCCTGCGACGTCGACACGGTGCCACCTGCCCCGTGCACCCTCAATGATTCCGATCAGCCCTGACGGTTTTTTCGCCACGTACGGGCGAGCCTTTTGCTGCAAGGTTCCTCGCCACCTATCCACAGCTTGATTCAGCATCATTCCACAGCCGGTGTGGAGAACCGGACGGGGGCGGCCGTACTGGCTGCCTGGCAGCGGAAGATGCGCTGCCGTCACGGGAGCGGCCGACCGTGACGGTTTTTTCACCACCACCTCATACGCCTTGTGGCACAAGCACTGCGAAGGCCTATCCACAGGTTTTCGCGCCCCCCGTCCACACCGGGTGTGGAAAACCGCGTATCGGCCCGCCGCTGGCCGCATGCCCGGTACGCGCGTAACCTTGTCACCCCGAGTCCATCGCGGTGGACGGCGCCCCCGCCCCACCCCAAGCAATGAAAAGCATCGATCATCGAGACTTCACCCTGTCACCGGAAGACAACGAGCGACTGGCCAACCTGTGCGGCCCCTTCGACGGGCACCTGCGCCAGATCGAGCTGAAGCTCGGCGTGGAGATCGCCAATCGTGGCTTCGTGTTCCGCATCAGCGGGCCCAACGAAGCCATCGTCGAGGCGCAGAAGCTGGTTGAAGCGCTGTACGCCGAAGCCGGCGAAACCACCTTCGACAATCACGCCATCCACCTGCGCCTGGCGCAGGCCAACGTCGAGCAGATCGCCGAGCGCTCCTACGAAGCGCAGGACGTGGCAATCAAGGTCAAGCGTGGCACGGTACGTGGCCGCGGCGCCAACCAGGGCCGCTACCTGCACCAGATCGCCACGCATGACATCAACTTCGGCATCGGCCCGGCCGGAACCGGCAAGACCTTCCTGGCCGTGGCCAGCGCGGTCGAAGCACTGAACGAGTCACGGGTGCAGCGCCTGATCCTGGTGCGCCCGGCGGTGGAAGCCGGCGAGAAGCTGGGCTTCCTGCCCGGCGACCTGAGCCAGAAGGTCGACCCGTACCTGCGACCGCTGTACGACGCCCTGTACGAGATGATGGGCGTGGAGAAGGTGGTCAAGCTGCTGGAGAAGAACGTCATCGAGATCGCGCCGCTGGCCTACATGCGCGGCCGCACGCTCAACGATGCGTTCGTGATCCTGGACGAGGCGCAGAACACCACCATCGAACAGATGAAGATGTTCCTGACCCGCCTGGGCTACGGCTCCACGGCGGTGGTCACCGGTGACCTGACCCAGACCGACCTGCCCAAGCACGTGAAGTCCGGCCTGCGCGACGCGATCGATGTGCTGCGCGAGGTCGAGGGCGTCAGCTTCACCTTCTTCGAATCCCGCGACGTGGTCCGGCATCCGCTGGTGGCGCGCATCGTCAGCGCCTACGACCGCCGCGACCTGCATCAGATCCAGCCTGGAGCAACGCCATGACCCGTGGTCCCGTGCGACTGGACGTCGCCGTCAGTTATGCCCTGCCGCGTACCGGGCTGCCGGCCGCAGTGAGCTTCCGCAAGTGGGTGGCCGCTGCGTTGAAGGGCCGCATCCGTGAGGCCGACCTGGCCATCCGCGTGGTCGATGCCAAGGAGGGGCAGTCGCTGAACCGCCATTACCGTGGCAAGGACTACGCCACCAACGTGCTCAGCTTCCCGGCCGACGTGCCCGAAGGCCTGCCCAAGGGCGTCAAGTTTCCATTGCTCGGCGACCTGGTGATCTGCGCACCGGTGGTGGCCCGCGAAGCCGACGAACAGGGCAAGGCGCTCAACGCACATTACGCGCACCTGACCGTGCACGGCGTGCTGCACCTGCTTGGCTGGGACCACGAGGACGACAAGGAAGCCGACGCAATGGAACAGCTGGAGCGCGAGATCCTGGCCGAGCTCGGCATCGCCGATCCCTACGCCGGCGAGCGCTGACGGCCACGCATACCGGGTTCATCACAGAGGACACCCCCATCGCGCTGTTGCCCGCACTCATTGCCGCTCTTCTGCAGGTAACCACTGCCCCGGGCATCGACCCCGACCGGGAACGACCGTCGCCGTTCCCGGCCAGCGACAGCGCCGCCGACATTGCCGCCAAAGTCGCCGAGGTGCAGGCCTTCTTTGACGTCAGCCAGCAGACGGCCCGCCAGGCGGTCGCCGAGGCGCAGCAGCACGCGTTGATGGAACGCTTGAGGGCGCGCCACGCGGCACGCCTGGCCGGTATGTGGGTGGACAATGCGACGGGGTGGAACGTCGTCGTGCGACTGACTGGGCCGGCACCTGCGGCCGATGAGACCCATCCAGGGGCGGACGGCCCGCAACGCGTGCGCTACATCATCGGCGCTTCAATGACCGAAGCGGAGATGCAGCGCCGTCTTCAGGCGCAGCAGGGCTGGTTCATCCCGCAGCTGCCCGGCCTGACCGGCTATGGCCTGGACGTCATGACCGGTGAACTGGAGCTGGAACTCCGGGATACCGCTGGCGCGCGCGCAACGGCGGCGACCGTGCGCGACCACCTGCAGGCGCTGCTGGGCTACCCGGTCAGGCTGCGCTGGTACCCAGCGGCATCGCACCTGCAATCTCCCTGACTGCGTAGAGACGCTCGCGATAGCCGACCGGGACCGGTACGATCACCGGCCTGCCTTCCGTTGCGGATCCAGTGCCCGTGCTGCGTATTGTCCTGCCCCTGCTGCTCGTCGCGTCCGCCCCGGCCGCTGCCTTGGACCTGCCGGCGCTGATCGAATGCCGCCAGGGCGTAGCCGATCACGCTGCACTGGCACCGCTGCTGGCTGATCCGCTGAAGGCCGTCGCCCACGGCCTGCAGCCGCTGCCCCAGGGCAACCAGTTCATGAGCGAGTACCGACTGGCCCAGCCGATCAGCGTGTTCGGCGACCGCACCGAACGGGTCGCCGTGGCCGGCTCCAGCATCATGGCGATCCTCGACCAGGCTGACCCGCGGCCGTTGGCCAAACGCCTGGCGCTGGAGACCGGCTACGACCAGGACGGCAAGTTCATGGCCGGCCGCGAGCTGGTCAGCCGCGACGTGACCGACCCGAAGAGCGGCGAGGCCCAGATCGAGTCGATCATTCTCAGCGTCTCCACCGTGGCCTCCCATCCGGGCAAGACCCTGGCCGGCTGTACCTACAGCCTGGACCTGCCTGAAGAAGAAGCCCCTGCCCGGCCTGAACTGGCCCCGCCGCCGATCACCGGACCGGGCAGCGACGGTCACTGACAGGCCGCCACATCCTGCTAGACTTGAGCCAACGCCCGGCCTGCCGGGTGCCTTTTTTCCAGAGATGTCAGAAGACGACAGTAGTAGCTCCCCTGCGGAGCACAGTGAAAAGAAGCGCGGTTGGCTTGAACGCCTGACCTCGGCCTTCTCCGGCGAACCCCACACCCGCGACGAGCTGGTCGCTGTCCTGCACACCGCGCAGGAAGAGGGTCTGATCGCCGCCGATACCCTGAAGATGATGGAAGGCGCCATTTCGGTGGCCGAGCTGACCGTGGGCGACGTGATGATCTCGCGCTCGCAGATGGTCTCGCTGCCGGTCGAAGCGCCCTTCCTGGAACTGATGAAGCAGGTGGTCGAATCGGGCCATTCGCGCTTCCCGGTGCACGGCGAGAACAAGGACGACATCCTTGGCATCCTGCTGGCCAAGGACCTGCTGCGCGGCGTGGTCGCCGACAACGGCCCGGCCAACGTGCGCGAGCTGCTGCGCCCGGCGGTGCTGATCCCGGAGGCGAAGAAGCTGAACGTGCTTCTGAAGGAGTTCCGCCTGTCGCGCAACCACATGGCCATCGTGGTCGACGAGTACGGCGGCGTTGCCGGTCTGGTCACCATCGAGGACGTGCTGGAGCAGATCGTCGGCGAGATCGACGACGAGCACGACGAGGCCGAGGATCCGTCCGCGCAGATCGCCATCCAGTCCGACGGCCAGTACGTGGTCGACGCGCTGACCCCGATCGGCGACTTCAACGAGCGCTTCGGCGCGACGTTCTCCGACGAGGACTACGACACCATCGGTGGCCTGGTCACCGAGGCCGTGGGCCACCTTCCGGAAGTCGGCGATGAGCTGGCACTGGACCGCTTCATGTTCCGCGTGGCCCGCGCCGATGCGCGCCGGGTTCAGGCCTTCCACGTGACCGTGCTGCCGCCGGACGCGCAGGACGACGCTTGAAGCGCCGCGGCCTGATCCTCATGGTGTG
>NZ_JAOCGL010000177.1:0-4373 GCF_029842485.1 Stenotrophomonas sp. GD03777 | reverse complement strand
GCGCCGCCCTGCTGCTGCCGGCCGGCAACAACGGCCCGGCGCTGCTGGTGTTCCGCAACTACGACGCGATCTACAGCTACAACGCTGCCGAAAGCTATGCGCTGGCGATCGCGACGCTTGCTGACCAGCTGCGTGGCGGCACCGGGTTGGCTACCGCCTGGCCGACCGACGATCCAGGCCTGGGCCGCGATGAGCGCCGCCAGCTGCAGACCCTGCTGCTGGCCCGCGGCCACGACATCGGTGCCGCCGACGGCATGATCGGTACCGCCACGCGTCGCGCGATCCAGGCCGAGCAGCAGCGCCTGGGCTGGAGCGAGGTGGACGGCCGCGCAGGCCAGCGCATCCTGCGCACGCTGCAGGAAGAGGCGGCCGCCATCGCACCCGCTGGGCAGAATGCCTTGCCGGCGGCACGTTGACCGCGACATCATCGCCGCGGTCTTCAAGGAGCGTCATCGCATGCAGTCGAATCCGGACATCAGCACCGGCCTGTATCACGGCCTGGAGGCCTGGCAGGTGCGAACCGCCAATGCCACAGCGGTCGTGAGTGTGTTTGGTGGCCAGCTGCTGTCGTTCATTCCCGATGGGCAGCCCGATCTGCTGTGGCTTTCGCCCACGCGCGCCGAGCTGCCCACGCCTATCCGCGGTGGCGTTCCGGTGTGCTGGCCGTGGTTCGGTCGCCAGGGCAAGAGCGCCGATGCACCGGCGCATGGCCTGGTACGTACCGCACGCTGGGAGCTTCTGCAGGCCACCCGGAGCGATGACGGCGAGGTAGAGCTGCAGTTGGCACCTGCGCCCTGCGCCGATCCCGGCCTGCGCCTGCAGATGCAGCTGCGCGTCGGCCGCCAGCTGCGCCAGCAGCTCGCCACCGAAAACACCGGAACCTCGCCGGTGACCTTCACCCAGGCCCTGCACAGCTACTTCCGGGTCGGCGATGCCACTCGTGTCGAGGTCGATGGCCTCGACGGCCTGCACTACCTGGACAAGTACGAGGACGGCGCGCAGCTGCGCCAGCAGCAGGGGCCCTGGTCGCTGCGTGATCCGCGCGATCCGGGGCGCAGCGACCGCATCTATACCGGTGTCGGCGGCCACTACGTGCTGCGCGATCCCGTCCTGCAGCGGCGGATCGAGATCCGCAGCGAAGGCAGCCAGACCCTGGTGGCCTGGAACCCGGGCATGGAGGCAGCGGCGAAGATGGCCGATGTCGGCGACGGTTGGCACGATTACGTGTGCCTGGAAGTGGCCAACGCCGGGCCAGAGCAGATTACCCTTGCACCCGGCGCGCGCCACCAGCTTGTGCAGGTGCTGGCCAGTGAACCGCTGCAGGCCGTGGCGGGAGTTTCAGAGTAGCGATGGGATCGACAGGAATGGATGGCATGCAGGAAGCACAGTGGTGGTACGCCAACAGCAAGCAGAGCGAAGGGCCGGTGGACCTGGCCGGGTTGCGCCGGTTGCAGCAGGACGGCACCGTAACCGCACGCACGCTGCTGTGGCGCGTAGGGATGGCATCGTGGCGGCCACTGGCCGAACTGGATCCTTCGCTGGCGCAGATGGCTCCGAACCCCTCGCCGGTTGAACCGGTGCCGGCGGTCACCGTCAGCGATACCCGGACCGCTGATCCGTCCGACCCCTACCGTGCACCCGCCGCTTCGCCCGTGGCCGCGACCGTACCGGAGCTGGAAGGCGACATCGCCTTGTACGCCGCCGTGGTCGGCGGCAACTTCCCGATCTATCGACAACGCTGGCGGCTGGACCAGGGCATCGCCGAGGGCAACGGCACCTGGCACTGGCCGGCCTTCCTGGTCGGCGTGATCTGGATGGTGTACCGGCGGATGTACCGGCTGGCGGCGATCTGGGCTGGCATGCTGGTGTTCTTCAGTATCGCCGAGGCGTTGCTGGGCGTACCGGAAGGCGTGTCGATGGTCATCACCCTTGCGATCAACGTCACCGCTGCGGTGTATGCCAATCGCTGGTACCTGGCGCATTGCCAGCGTGAGATCGCCCGCGCGCGCGCCTTGGCGGGCGATGACGAGGCACGCCTGCGCAGCGAGCTGTCCAAGCGGGGTGATACCAATGCAGCGGCCGCAGCCATGGTTGCCATCATTGTCGTTGCGGCGATGTTCGTCGGCCAGGCAATGGCAGGCTGAGACCGGAGCAGCTTCAGATTCACCGATGCCTGCCGCTACTGCGGGTTCATCCCGGGCATGGAATCGCCGACATGAATCATCTGGATACCCCGCCGGTTTCTCCGACGGATGACAATCCCTATCTCGCGCCTGTTGCAGAGGTGGACGGTGCGACCGCTCCATCCGACGCGGACGATCTGAACCTCCTCGTGGGGCCCAACGCAGCGCTCTACCGCCAGCGCTGGCACCTGGACAGCCCAGTGCCGAAGCCGCCGCGGCCGTGGCACTGGCCCGCCTTCCTGGTGCCGACCTACTGGCTGCTGCACCGGAAAATGTACCTGGCGGCCATCCTCTTCGAGCTGGTCCTGTTCGGCATCGCGCTGCTGGCGGCCCGTGCCAATCCGTTGCTCATGGTGGTGTTGCTGGCGGTGCCACGGTTTGCCATCGCGATGACCGCCAATGCCCTGTACCTGCGCTATTGCACGCGGCTGCTGGGCAAAGTGAAGGCTGCTCACGCCGGGCAGCACCACCGCATCCGTACCGAACTGCAGCGTCGTGGCGGGACCAGCGTCTGGGCGGTGGTGATCGGCATGGCGGCTGTCGGGGTGATCAACACCGTCGCCCGCATGGCGGCCTGACACGTTTGCTCAGGCTGGTGCCCGTGCCCGCAATACCAGCAGGCACAGCGCACCGGCCACCAGCCCCCAGAACGCCGAGCCGATGCCGGCCAGTGAGACGCCCGAGGCGGTGACCAGGAAGGTGACCAGTGCCGCCTCGCGGTCCCGCTCTACCGCCAGCGCACTGGCCAGGCTGTTGCCGATGGTGCCGAACAGGGCGATACCGGCCACGCAGGCCACCAGCTCCTTGGGGAAGGCCGCGAACAGTGCGGCCACCGTGGCGCCGAACAGCCCGACGACAATGTAGAAGGCACCGGCCGCCATCGCCGCGGTATAGCGGCGTGCCGGATCCTCATGTGCATCACGGCCCATGCAGATCGCGGCGGTGATCGCGGCCAGGTTCAGCGCGTACGCACCGAACGGCGCCAGTAGTGTATTGACCACACCGATCCAGCCGATCAGCGGTGACACCGGGGCGTCGTAGCCGGATGCGCGCATCACCGCCACGCCGGGAATGTTCTGCGAGGCCATGGTGACCACGAACAGGGGCAGGGCGATGCCGGCCACGGCGGTCCATGACAGGGAGGGCGTCACCCACTGCGGGATCGCCAGCTGCAGATGCACCTGCTGGGCGTGCAGCAGGCCGTGGCTCGCGGCGACGGCGATGCCGACCAGCAACGTGGCGATCACCGCATAGCGCGGGAACAGCCTGCGCCCGGCCAGCCAAGTGGTGAACATCGCCAGTGCCAGCACCAGCTGGGTATTCATGGCCACGAACACATCCAGCCCGAAGCGCAGCAGGACACCGGCCAGCATGCCGGCGGCCAGCGCCATCGGCACCCGTTGCATCAGTCGGGCGAAGATGCCCGAGAAGCCCGCCAGCAAGCTGAGTACGGCGGCCAGCAGGAATGCGCCCGTGGCCTCGGCGAGCGACGCGCCGCCGGCACCCACCACCAGCATCGCCGCGCCCGGCGTCGACCACGCCGTCACCACCGGCACGCGATAGCGCAGTGACAGGCCAATGCAGGTCACGCCCATGCCCAGCCCCAGCGCCCACATCCAGGAGGCGATCTGCGCCTGGTCGGCGCCGACGGCCTGTGCCGCCTGGAACACGATCACGGCTGAGCTGGCGAAGCCGACCAGCACCGTAATGAAGCCAGCGACGATGGCTGGCATCGAAAGATCGCGCCACCATGCGCGCCGCACCTGCATGCTCATTGCTCTGTCTCCACTGTGCATCCCTGCATTGATAGGGGGTGCGGCGTTGACCGCGCAACGCGCGGGCAACGCCGCAGTGATCTTCGAGCGTACGTCATGCGTGATGTCGCGATGCTTCTGTCATCACCGTGCAAAAAAAAGCCTTGACGAAATCTGCAGGATCTCTAGAATTCGCCCCCTTGCTGCAGCGCATCGCTTCTCCGGAAACGACACGCGAACAGCGACGCCACCACCGACGAACGAGTTGATCGAACGAAGGTGTTGACGGACTCGAAAAGTCCGGCATAATAGGCGGCTCGCAACGACGAACGGCTCTCGGGCCCAACGACGAAGCAGCATCGGCAACAACGTCCACTCCGGTGAGACGGCCTTGAAAAAAGGTGTTGACGAAGCGGAAAAGCCGGCTATAATGGGT
>NZ_JAOCGL010000176.1:0-4454 GCF_029842485.1 Stenotrophomonas sp. GD03777 | reverse complement strand
ACGTGCGCCAGGCCGAACGCAAGCTGGCCTCGGCCACGGCGCGGATTGGCGTGGCCACCGCCGAGCTGTATCCGGACATCCGTCTGGGTGCCTCAGTGGGCGCCGCCGGCCTGCTGGAAGACTTCGGCACGCCGATGACCCAGCAGTGGTCGATCGGCCCGCTGATCTCGTGGACACTGCCCTCTTCGGGCACGCATGCCCGCATCCACGCCGCCGAAGCCGGTGCCGACGCGGCCCTGGCCGAGTTCGACCACACCGTGCTGCAGGCACTGCGCGAGACCCAGACCGCGCTGGACCGCTATGCGCAGGACCTGCGCCGGCTGCAATCGCTGCGCGTGGCGCAGGAGCAGGCCGCGCTGGCCGCCGACCAGAACCGCCGGCTTTACCAGGGCGGCCGCACACCCTACCTGTCCAGCCTGGATGCCGACCGCAGCCTGGCCAGCAGCGACGCCACCCTGGCCGCCGCCGAAGCGCAGGTCTCGCGCGACCAGATCCACCTGTTCCTGGTGCTGGGTGGCGGCTGGCAGGCATCGGTTGCCCCGGCTGCACCGTCCACCGCACAGGCCACGGCGAAGTAAGCCATGAACGCGCTGACCGATCGCCAGGCCTGGCTGTTCTCGATCAAGACCTACCTGGCCGCGGTGGCCGCGCTGTACATCGCCATGGCCGGCAACCTGTCGCGCCCATACTGGGCGATGGGCACGGTGTACATCGTCAGCCAGCCGCTGCTGGGCCCGACCCGCGCCAAGGGCGTGTACCGCATTGTCGGCACCCTGGTGGCCGGGCTGGCCACGCTGCTGGTACTGCCGGCGCTGGTGGAAACCCCGCTGGTGCTGAGTGCGGCGATGTCGATCTGGCTGGCCGGTTGCCTGTTCATGGCCCTGCTCAATCGCGGCCCTCGCGGCTACGCGTTCCTGCTGGCCGGCTACACCACCGCCTTCATCGGCTTCCCGGCGGTAACTTCGCCGGAGACCATCTTCGACACCGTGGTGGCGCGCAGCGAGGAGATCATCCTCGGCACGGTGGTGGCCGTGCTGTTCGCCTCGCTGTTGTTCCCGGCCTCGGTGCGGCCGATGCTGCGCGCCCGGATCGGCAACTGGATGGAGGACGCTGCGCAGTGGTGCCGGCAGATCCTTGAGCGTGGCCGCGCGCATGCGCCGCGCAACCGGCTGGCTGCCGACCTGGTGCAGTTCGAGGCACTGATCGAGTTCCTGCGCCGCGACGATCCACGCCATGCCGGGTCTGCGGTGTCGATGGAGCGGCTGCGCGAGCGCATGCTGTTGCTGTTGCCGGTGTTGTCGTCGATCGCCGATCGCCTGAGCGCGCTGCGCAGCGATGGGCAGGCCCTGCCGGATGGGCTGCCGGCGCTGGTCGACGACATCCGCGAGTGGCTGGATGGCCCGACCAACGCCAGCGAGTACGCGCGGCTGCGCGCGCGCATCAGCGCGCTGAAGCCGCAGGTGGACCGCGACCTGCAGCACCTGCAGCTGGCCAGCCTGCTGCTGCGCCTGGAAGAACTGGTGGACCTGTGGCAGGACTGCCGCACCCTGCAGCACGCGATCGACCAGGGCACGGCGCCGTTGGATCGCGCGCACTACCGCATCCGCACCGAACGCGTGGCCGCCGCCAAGCACGTCGACTACGGCATGGCGCTGTTCTCCGCGCTCAGTGCCGGCGTAGCGCTGATGAGCTACTGCGTGCTGTGGATCGCGCTGGGCTGGGAAGGCGGCGGCAACGGCGCGATGATGGCGGCGGTGACGGCCGCATTTTTCGCCGCACAGGACGATCCGGCCCCCAGCATGGTGCAGTTCCTGGTGTGGGCGATGGTCGCCTCGGTGGTGGCGGGCGTGTACCTGTTCGGCGTGTTCCCAGCCGTGCACGACTTCGGCCTGCTGGCGCTTGTGCTGGCGGTGGCCTTCCTGCCGCTGGGACTGCTGCTTCATCATCCCAAGAGTGCGCTCTTCGCGCTGCCGCTGACAGTCAATCTGGCTGCGTTGCTGAGCCTGCAGAACACCTACAGCGCCAACATCCAGACCTTCCTCAATTCGTCGATCGCGATGTTCATCGGCATTGGCTTTGCAGTGGTGATGACCCGCCTGTTCCGTTCGGTAGGTGCCGAGTGGACCGCGCGCCGGCTGGTGCGGCAGGGCTGGACCACGCTGGCCGAAGCCGCCGAAGGACGTGGCCAGCAGGATCGGCAGCGCTTCGCCGCACGCATGCTCGACCTGCTGGGCCTGCTCGCACCGCGCCTGGCAGCGACGCCGGAGGGCAGCGACATTGCCTCGGTGGACATGCTCAACGAGGCGCGCATCGGCCTGAACATCCTGCAGCTGCGTCGTGCACGGCTGGAACTGCCCGAGCGCAGCCGCGAAGCCGTCGAGCACATCCTGGAAGAGATCGCTGGGCACTACCGGCGGCAGATCGCGGCGCGCAGGCCGATTGCTGCAGACCAGGCGCTGCGCGAGCGGCTGGATACCTCGCTGGGCCGGGTTGGCAGCGTGGCGGCGTGCAAGGCCCGCGACGAGGCGCTGATGGGCCTGGTCGGCCTGCGCTTCGCGCTGTTCCCGGAGGCCAAGGCGTTGGCGCCGGGCCTGGCCATGGACACGGTGACGCAGCCGTAGCGCGCTACCCTGTGCGTCCACAGACCCCGTTGCCGGGGTCGGATCCTTCGCCGCGGGCGAAGGCTCTGACCCCTGCTCTGCACAGGAAGCTCCAATGAGTTACGACATGATGGTGTTCGAGGCCAGCGCCGCGCCACGCGAGGCGGCGGCTTTCATCGCCTGGTTCGAAAAGCAGACGCAGTGGAACGAGCGCCACGAGTACGACGACCCGGCAGTCAGCAGCCCGGCGCTGCAGGCGTGGTTTACGGAGATGGCGCAGGAATTCCCGCCGTTGAACGGACCACTGAGCAACGACGATGACGACCGCGCCGAGGTGACCGAGTACAGCATCGGCCGGCAGGTGATCTACGGCGCGTTCGCCTACTCGGTGGCCGAGCGCGCGCACGGGCGGGTGCAGGATCTGGCCGAGAAGCACGGCGTGGGCTTCTTCGACGTGAGTGCGGATGAAGCGGCGATCGTGTTTCCTGATGGGTTGGTACTCATCGCGTAGATCCACGCCATGCGTGGATGACCACCAGAACGATCGAAGCGCGCTTTTGTAGAGTCGAGCCACGCTCGACTCCGTGGCCCATCAGCCGAGCATGGCCCGGCTCTACAGGCAGCGCATCACGCCCGCGTCAGAACAACGTGCCCTGCACCGTGGGCTGTTCGATGGGTGCCGGTTGTTCGGCCACATCTTCGGCACCCAACCGCCAGGCCAGGCCGCCCAACCGGCTGGCGTGCCGCTTCAGTGCGGCCTGCAGCACGTCGGCGCTGCTGGCCACATGCAGTACCTGGCGGGCGCGGGTCAGGCCGGTGTAGACCAGCTCGCGCGACAGCACGCGGCTGTCCTGGCGTGGCAGCTGCAGCCACACTTCATCGAACTCCGAGCCCTGTGCCTTGTGCACGGTCATCGCAAAGGCGCTTTCGTGCGCGGGCAGTGCGGCCGGGTGGAAGGCGCGTGGCTGCTCGACGGTGTCGCCCGGGAACCAGGCCACGATCGCGCCGCTGTCGTCGCGCAGGCAGATACCGATGTCGCCGTTGAACAGGCGGTGCCGGTAGCTGTTCTCGGTGACCAGCAGAAGGCGGCCCTGGAAGTAGCCCGGGGTATTGCCGGCCAGCAGCTGCTCGATACGGCTGTTCAGCCCGCGCGCACCTTGCGGGCCTTCGCGCAGCGCGGTCAGCACGCGCAGGCGACCGGCCTGCTGCAGGGCACGTACCGGATCCGCGGCCTCGGCCAGTGCACGCCAGTGGCCCAGCAGGTGCTCACGCTGGCCACGCAGCGGGTCCGCCTCACCTTCGTGGAAGTGCACGCCAGCCAATCCACCACCGCGCAGCAGCTGCAATGCAGTGCGGCTGTCACCTTCACGCACGGCATGCGCCAGCGGTGCCAGGTCCAGCGCATCACTCTGCCGGTAGCCGCGTTGCAGCTGCACGCGACGGCCGGCGAAGGCGCGTGGTGCGGCCTGCGGCTGCAAGGTGGCCGGTGCCAGCAAGCCATGCAGCGCCAGCGCATCGTCGGCGCGGGTGCCGATGCCATCGCCGCTGGCGCGCAGGATCGCGCTGAGCACATCACCGGCTTCGACCGACGGCAACTGATCGGGGTCGCCGAGCAGGATCAGGCGGGTGCCGCTGGCAACTGCATCGACCAGCTTGGCCATCATCGGCAGATCGATCATCGACGCTTCGTCGACCACCACCACGTCCACCGCCAGCGGATTGTCGGTGTGGTGGCGGAAGCGTGGTGAGTCGGGAATCACGCCGAGCAGTCGATGCAGGGTGGTGCCGCTGCTGGGCAGTGCCGCGCACAGCGTCGGATCCAGTCCCTGTTCCTGCAGGCGTTGCACGGCCATG
>NZ_JAOCGL010000175.1:0-4467 GCF_029842485.1 Stenotrophomonas sp. GD03777 | reverse complement strand
TGCGCTGCTGCAGGGGGACCGCGCATGAGCCAGAAGATCGATATCAAGAACCTGGATTTCAACGACATCGGCAACTGGCCGCAGAAGGCCAAGATCGTCTTCTGCTCGTTGCTGGCGCTGGTCATCATGTTCGTGGCGTGGATGCTGCTGATCAGCGGCAAGCGCGAAGAACTGGCCGGCCTGGAATCGAAGGAAGTCGAGCTGCGCGCCGAGTTCACCAAGCAGCAGGAACGCGCGGTGAACCTGGGGCCGCTGAAGCAGCAGCTGGCGCAGATGGAGCAGGTGCTGCAGCAGATGCTGCGGCAGCTGCCGAGCAAGACCGAAATGCCCGACCTGATCATCGACATCTCGCAGACCGCGCTGTCCAGCGGCCTGACCAACGAGCTGTTCGAGCCGGAGCAGGAGCAGATCAAGGAGTTCTACGCCGAGAAGCCGATCAAGCTGCGCATGGTGGGCAGTTACCACCAGTTCGGCGCATTCGTCAGTGGCGTGGCCTCGTTGCCGCGGGTGGTGATCCTGACCATGCATGACATCAACCTCAAGCCCAAGGAAAAGACCGGCGGCAACGTCCGCAGCGGTGCACTGGAACTGTCCGGTACGGTCAAGACCTACCGTTACCTGGACGAGACCGAAGTGCAGGCGCAGCAGGCGGCCGACGCTGGCAAGGAGGGCAAGAAGTGATGCGCGCGCAGACCGTACGTGGTGCGATGGTGCTGGCTGTACTGCTGCTGGCCGGTTGCGGCCGTGGCGTGACCAGCACGCCCGGCGACGCACCGAACCTTGAGAAGTGGGTGGAAGGCGAGCGCGCGCGACCGGCGCAACCGCTGGAGCCGCTGCCGGTGATGCAGCAGTTCGAGACCTTTGAATACTCCGCGCAGGGCATGCGCGATCCGTTCACCGATGCCTGGACCAATCCGCAGCAGGGGAACGGCGGATTGCGACCGGACCCGAACCGGCGCAAGGAGCCGTTGGAAGGCTTCCCGCTGGATGCGCTGGACATGGTCGGCACCATCGGTACCGGTGCAGGCACCGTGGCGCTGGTGATGGGGCCGGACAAGGTCACCTACCGGGTTCGCCCGGGCGGTTACCTGGGGCAGAGCGACGGGCGGGTCACGGCGGTCTTCGAAGACCGCGTGGAGCTGATCGAACTGGTGCCGGATGGCGCGGGTGGCTGGCTGGAACGGCCGGCAACGCTCTCGCTTGAAGATCAATGATCGTTTACTGGGGATAGCACGATGACCTTTCACCAAGCCAAGGGGCTGCGTCCCATCCGGCGCTCTACCTTGAACCGTGTCAGCGCGCTGGGAGTCGCGCTGATGCTGGCCTGCGCTCCGGCGCTGGCTGCCGCACCGGCGGAAAAACCGGTGGGCGCCACCGTGGCACCGGCCGCTGCGCCGGCAGGCCTGTCGGTGGCCAAGATCGATTTCAAGCGTGGCGATGACGGCGCCGGGCGCCTGATCGTGCAGTTCGACGGGCAGGGCGCGATCCCTGACCTGCGCACGCAGGGCAACAGCGTCGTGGTCGACGTCGGCAATGCCCGACTGCCGGCCAACCTGCAGAAGCCGATGAACGTCACCGACTTCGCCACGCCGGTACAGCGCATCGACGCCAAACCGTCCGGTGCCGGTACCCAGCTGGTGCTGAGCACCGGGGGTGCCGTGGAGTCGCTGGCCTACCAGAGCGGCAATGAGTACGTGGTCGAGATCAGCCCGCGGCAGGCCCCGGCCGCCGTCGGCGCGGTCACCGCCGGCAGCGTCACCCAGGCGGCCAAGGCCGTCGGCCAGCGTGGTTTCACCGGCAAGCCGGTGACCTTCAACTTCCAGGACGTGCCGGTGCGCACCGTGCTGCAGTTGATCGCCGAGGAGTCCAACCTGAACGTGGTTGCGTCCGACTCGGTGCAGGGCAATGTGACCCTGCGCCTGGTCAATGTGCCGTGGGACCAGGCGCTGGACATCGTCCTGCGCGCCAAGGGCCTGGACAAGCGTCGCGATGGCAGCGTGATCTGGGTGGCGCCGCAGGCTGAACTGGCCAAGTTCGAGCAGGAGAAGGAAGACGCGCGCATCGCCATCGAGAACCGCGAAGACCTGCAGACCGACTACATCCAGATCAACTACCACAGCGCCACGCAGATCTTCAAAGCGCTGACCGAGGCCAAGGGCATCGGTGGCAGTGGCGGTGGTGGCAGCGGTGGTGGTTCGGGCAGCTCGTCGCAGGAAGACAGTGGCTTCCTGTCCTCGCGCGGCCGCATCGTGGCCGACGAGCGCACCAACACGCTGATGATCAGCGACATCCCGAAGAAGATCGCGCGCATGCGCGAGCTGATCAACGTGATCGACCGCCCGGTCGACCAGGTGCTGATCGAAAGCCGCATCGTCATCGCCACCGATACCTTCGCCCGCGAACTGGGTGCGAAGTTCGGTGTCAGCGGCAGCCGCGACAACGTGTACTTCAGCGGCAGCCTGGATGCCAACGCCAAGACCCGTGAGTCGCAGGTGACGACCGACCTGGCCAACGCCAAGGCCGAGCGTGACTGGGAAGCCGGTGGCCGGGTCGGCCCGCCGCCGGTGAAGTCCGGCTCGGCGATCACCCGTGGCCTGAACTGGAACCTGCCGGTGGCCGCCGCCAGCAACCCGGGTTCGCTGGCACTGTCGATCCTCAATGCCGGCTACCTGCTGGACGTGGAACTGTCGGCCATGCAGCAGGAATCGCGAGGCGAGGTGATCTCCAACCCGCGCGTGGTCACCACCAACCAGCGCGAAGCGATGATCAAGCAGGGCAAGGAGATCGGTTACGTCACCATCAGCGGTGGTACCGCTGGCGGCGTGGCGACGCCGAACGTGCAGTTCAAGGAAGTGGTGCTGGAGCTGAAGGTCACTCCGACCATCACCAACGACAACCGCGTGTTCCTCAACATGCAGGTGAAGAAGGACGAAGTCGACCAGCTGATCCAGCTGGAGGGCTACGGCACGGTGCCGTCGATCAACCGCCGCGAAGTCAATACCGCGGTGCTGGTCGAGGACGGGCAGACCGTGGTGATCGGTGGTGTCTACGAGTTCACCGATCGCAACAGCATCAGCAAGGTGCCGTTCCTGGGCGACGTGCCGTTCCTGGGCAACCTGTTCAAGAAGCGCGGCCGCAACAAGGACAAGGCCGAACTGCTGGTGTTCGTCACCCCGAAGGTGCTGCGCGTGGCCAAGCAGAACTGAGCCACCGCTCCGAAGTCTTCGAAGAAGGGCCGCCCTGTGCGGCCCTTCCTCGTTTCCGCCGGTAGATCCACGCCATGCGCGGATGCGCTGTTCAGCCGTTCTTGATGCCAATCGCAAGGCACCCTGCGATGATGTCGGGAACCCGTGCCGTCCTGCGCCGGTCAAAGGCCCCCATGAACCTGCCACCGCCGATGCCCGAAACTGTCTCGCCGCCGCCCGCGCCGGCAACCTCCCGCCTGCATGCGGCATTCACCCAGCTGCGCGATGCGTTGTCGACCGAGATCGTCGGCCAGGCGGCCCTGGTCGAACGCCTGCTGATCGCGTTGCTGGCCGACGGCCACCTGCTGGTGGAGGGCGCGCCGGGCCTGGCCAAGACCACGGCGATCCGTGCACTGGCCTCGCGCCTGGAAGCAGACTTTGCCCGCGTGCAGTTCACCCCCGACCTGCTGCCGGCCGACCTCACCGGCACCGAGATCTGGCGCCCTCAGGAGGGCCGCTTCGAGTTCGTGCCTGGCCCGATCTTCCACCCGATCCTGCTGGCCGACGAGATCAACCGTGCGCCGGCCAAGGTGCAGTCGGCGCTGCTGGAAGCCATGGGCGAGCGCCAGGTCACGGTCGGCCGCCATACCTATGCGCTGCCGCCGCTGTTCCTGGTGATGGCCACGCAGAACCCGATCGAGCAGGAAGGCACGTTCCCGCTGCCGGAAGCGCAGCTGGACCGCTTCCTGATGCATGTGCGCATCGGTTACCCGGACCAGGCCGCCGAATCGGAGATCCTGCGGCTGGCCCGTGAGCGTGCCCGTGGTGCATTGGGCGAGGCCGCGCCGGCGCCAGACAAGATGCCGATGCAGGACGTGTTCGACGCCCGCCGCGAAGTGCTGGACCTGCACATGGCACCGGCACTGGAGCGCTACCTGATCGAACTGGTGCTGGCCTCGCGTGATCCATCGCGCTACGACGCCGGCCTCGGCCGCCGCATCGCATGGGGGGCAAGCCCGCGCGGTTCCATCGCACTGGAACGCTGCGCCCGCGCGCGGGCGTGGTTGGCTGGCCGTGACTTCGTCACGCCCGACGACGTGCGCGCGGTCGCCGCCGACGTGCTGCGCCATCGCGTGCTGCCCAGCTATGAAGCCACCGCCGAAGGCTGGGACGGCGAGCGCCTGGTGCAGGAGCTGCTGGCCCGGGTGCCGGCACCCTGAGCCTGCGCATGACCGATCCATCCGTGGAACAGGCACCGTCTGCGCTCGAAGGTGACGGGCTG
>NZ_JAOCGL010000174.1:0-4673 GCF_029842485.1 Stenotrophomonas sp. GD03777 | reverse complement strand
AGCGGCAGCGCACTCAGCACTGCACCGCCGATGCCGATCCACGGCCAGCGCTCACCGCGCACGCGCGAGGCTACGGCCAGGCCGCCGCCCACCAGCGCCGCACCCAGCACGCCCACGCCCAGCCCTGCGGCCATGCCATTGCCACCCGCAGCGACCGCTGCCTGTGCCGCCACGGTGCCTGCCCCCCACCCCACTGCAATACCCAGCCAACTGGCCACGCCGCACCACGGTGCCTTGCCCTGCGCCATCCGAAAACCCCTGTGTCCTTGCCGAATTTCTGTACGGGCCACGCCCGCATGCCGCCTACACTAGCCGCACCTGCCCTGTAGGGACATCCCATGCGCACGCTCCGCCTGCTGCTGCCCGGTGCCCTCCTGCTGCTGACCGCCGCCTGCAGCGGTGACGCCGGGCTTCCGTTTTCCACCGACCCGCTGCAGGGCTGCTTCGCCACCGGCGCGCGCAAGCCGGCCGACTTCCGCATCGACAAGGAAGGCGGCCAGTACTTCGTCTCCTTCAGCCGCGGCGACCAGTGGCAGCGCGAGCCCAATGCGCTGCACAAGGCCACCCGCAGCGAGATCAGCCGCTACTTCCGCGATGACGCCGAGCAGATCGACAGTGCCCTGATCCGCATGTCCGGCGGCTTCGGCATCTTCCACTTCAACAAGGACGCGACGTTGAAGGGCAAGGCCAGCGATAGTGACTACATGGCGTTGATGCTGATCGGTGCTGGGCCGGTGTATGCGGTGAAGTGCGATTAGCGACACAGACTTTTGAGAAATGTTTGAAATCCAAAGAACTGCGTAATGCAACCAAAAGCACCATTGGGCAAGTAGCGAAGATGGAGCCTCACCCAGAATTGAGAGGCCCAAGTGAAATTGCAGCTAGCCATCATCATGTTCATCGCCTCTGCGTCCGTGCAGGCAGGAGACAGGAGTCCAGCTGTCGGACAAACCGCAGACGAAGCAAAGATCCCGGAAAAAATCGTTCGCAGCGCAGAATGGCCCGACTTCATTGGGGGGACGATCCGTGTGGAGCAGTCCCTCACCCGCAACGCGAAGGGACAATATGTATATCGCTACGACGATCAAACGGAAGCGACGAAGCAGTATCACGAGGCTTCCTGCGCAGATCTTGGAATGAACCCTGCCAAGGGCGAGTCCATCACAGTGGGGCCAGGAAGCGCTGCATGGCATTGCTCAAGCATCGATTCGAACAGTGCTAGCGACGCAAGAAGTACTGACTATGTAATTGCCTATGCACCAAATGGACAGGTATCAGCTGGCCAGAACTTCGTTTCCTACGGAACCGTAAGATTCAACAGCCCAGTCAGTGGGAACATCCAGGGTAGCGCGCAAATCGACAACGGAAGGTGCCGGACCTTCTATAGCGAGTACTACCCACCGAATACCGTGGGAAACCACACCGCAAGAGTACTCTGCTTCGCTCATACTCCGCAGACCATGAATACGTTGATGGAAGGGTGCGTACCGCGCGCCTGCGCAAGCGATCGCGGTTCCATCAGGGCCGACTGATACCAGGCTCCTGCCACGGAGGAAAGGGCGCCAAGGCAAGTGACAGCGCGGCCCGAGAGCCCTGCACAAGGCCAGCGACAGCGACTACATGTCGCTGATACTGATCGGGGCCGAGCCGGTGTATGCGGTGAAGTGCAATTGAACTGTAGAGCCGAGCCCGCGCTCGGCTACTTTTGCGGTAGATCCACGCCATGCGTGGATGCAGGCATGGTGGAGCCATGGGACGACTCGGCTCTACAACAGCTGCGGTACCATGCCCTCCCCCCGAACCGCCCCGGTACCCGCCGTGCCCCATTACACCGGCCCCCTGCTGACCCGCGACAGCGCCGACACCCTGCGCCGTGCCCGTGACAAGGGCGCCGCCGACTGGCAGGGCTCGCTCGACCTCGGCCGCAGCCAGGACAGCGTGGCGCTCGATGCGGACGGCTTCCACTTCCGGGGCCAGCCCTACCCGTGGCCGGGCAAGCTGAAGGACCGCACGCTGTACTACTGGGATGGCGAGGAATTCGCGCCGATCTCGCGCTACAGCGGCTCTCTGATCAAGCTGGTGCCGACCGAATGGGGCGCACCGACCTTCGAGATCGACGGCATCAAGATGCTGCCGACCTCGAAGCTGTCGCCGTTCGAGGATGCACGCCGTAAGGTGGAGCTGGTCGCCCCGGCCGGCAAGGTCATCCTCGATACCTGCGGTGGCCTCGGCTACTTCGCTGCCTGTGCGCTGGAAGCCGGTGTCGGCCAGATCCGCTCGTTCGAGAAGAACGCCGATGTGATGTGGCTGCGCACGCTCAACCCCTGGTCGCCGGATCCAGACTCGGCTGCCGCCGGTGGTCGCCTGCAGTTCAGCCACGGTGACGTCTCGCAGCAGATCGAACGGGTGGCCAGCAACAGTGTCGACGCAATCCTGCACGACCCACCGCGCTTCGGCATCGCCGGCGAGCTTTACTCGCAGGTGTTCTACGACCACCTCGCCCGCGTCATCCGCAAGGGCGGTCGCCTGTTCCATTACACCGGCGCGCCGAACAAACTGACCAGCGGCCGCGACGTGCCGCGCGAAGTGGCCAAGCGCCTGGAAAAGGCTGGTTTCAAGGCCGAACTGGCGCTCGACGGCGTGCTGGCCGTCAAGCGCTGAGCCTCACTCCGAATCAACCTTGGCCAGCTTCATCACCCACGCCGGCACCTGCGGTTCGCCGGCGTAGAAGTCCTTCGGCTTGTTCTCCGCCATCGCCCAGCGATGCAGCCAGCTCGGGCCATAGCGGCCGTTGTAGCCTTCCGCACCCCGCGCATACGCCGGGTCACGCATCGCTTCGTCCAGTGAAATGAAGCGATAGCCGCGGCGCTTCGTGGCCGCCACCAGTTCGGCAAGGGTGGCCGCATTGAGCTCGTTGGCGTGCATCAGCCACACCTGCGGCAGCGCGTACCCCAGCAGCGCCTGCGACTGCTTGTCGTAGTAATCCAGCTTGTTCAGCATGTACGGCACGTAGCCCTTGCGCAGCTGCGCCAGCGTCGCGTCGCGCGCCGGCGAATCCGCCTGCTCGTTCATCACGTTGGCATAGGCGAACGCCCACACCCATTCCCCGTTGTCCACCGTCACCGGTGCCACGCGATAGCCATGCTGCTTGAAGAACGCCTCCATCTGCACGCGCTCATCCGCGGTGCGCCCGGCGCGCAGGTAGGGGTGGCGCATCCACTGTGGCGCCTGCCCCTTCTCGGCCAGCAGCGGCCGCAGCACCGTTTCGCCGCGCAGGAAATCCTGCTGGAACGCCGCCACGCCCTTCGCATTCAGATCCATGTGCGAGTACGTGTGGTTGCCCAGCACATAGCCCGCATCGCGCCAGTCGCGCAGCATCTGCACCCGCGCCAGCTGCACCTGTCCATTCACCTCAAGCTTGTTCTCATTGACGAAGCCCACCACCGGCACGCCGGCCTCGCGCAGCTGGGCCATCAACGCTTCGTGCCGCGCCTGCAGATCCGGCGGCACGATCTGGTCCAGCCGTGCCCATGGCAGATCATCGATGGTCACCGCGATACGACGGTCCACCTCGGCGGCGTGTACCGCCAGCGAACACAGCAACAACGGCAACGCACGCAGCAACAAGCGCATCGGGTCTTCCCTGGAGTGGCGAGGCGTCGACTGTAGCGCGATTGCCGCGCGCCGCCGAGCGTGCGCTCTGCATGTCTCGGATCCGGTCGGCCGCGGAGGCCCGTCAGGCCACTGCCGATCGTGCCGCCCGAACCCGCACGATCGCCCGCCACAGGGAGATGCCCCCCACCATCGTCGCCATCAGCAACGCTACCAGCACCAGCGCCAGGTCGTCCGGATTGCGCATCAGCGTTGCGTTCTCGCGCGCCAGGATGTGGAACACCACGGACTGCGCCTGCACCAGCGGGGTATCGCCCTCCGCCACCAGGTCCATCAGGCATGCCGTGGGTGACAAGCGCGCCACGCTGTTCCATGCGTTCTCGTACAGGTGCAGCGTCCACCCGGCCAAGCACAGTGCGCCGCCATGCAGCAGCAGCAGCGCCACGTTCGCCGTGCGCAGCCCATCGCGCAGCCACAGCGCGCGGCTCGCGCACACCGCCATCGCACCCAGCAGCGCCAGCACGATGCCCGCCAATGGAATCCAGCTCAATGGCTGCCAGTCGTCCAATGCACCGGCGCGCGCCATCACCTGTTCGGCCATCTGCAACCGCGCCTGCTCATCCGGGCCACCGCACGCCGCGGTGATCGGCTCCAGCAGCAGGTCGACGCGGCAATGGAAGAACCCGGAAGCCAGTGCAACGGACAGCAACGCGACCAGCTGCAGCATCAGCAGGATCGGCCCCTGCCCACAGATGCGGCGGATTCGGGAGGTGGCAGCGCTCATCGGTTCATCCATGACAGCAAAGAGCCATCCTAACCAAGCAGTTCGCACGTGTCGGCTGGCGGATGCGACACACACCACGCAGCGCCGTTACGATGGCACGGTTGTTTGAATGCGAATTTTCCTTGGTATTCCCGATGGTGATGCTGTACCTGATCGTACGAACGCTGCTGCCCCTGCTGGCATTCGTGCTCGCGTGGTACCTGCTCGCGCGCCTGATCGACGCGCGCGTCGCCCGGCTGACACGCGTCCCGTTGAACCTGCCGGCGCACAGCACCAG
>NZ_JAOCGL010000173.1:0-4706 GCF_029842485.1 Stenotrophomonas sp. GD03777 | reverse complement strand
GGCGAGGACGGGCTGTTGCCGTTGTCGTCCGGGTGATCGTCGTCATTGTCGGCGTCATCGCGCCAGCGCCAGTCGGCCGGCGTCAGCGGATCCAGGCCATAGGCAATGCGCGCCTTGTCGCACTGCGGGCTGGCCTTGCCGTATTCCCACGATGCATCCACCTCACGGCACACGCTGGGCCGGTTGGGGTGGATCGTGCAGCGTGAATACACGCCGATCTGCGCATCCAGCGCGACGCAGCGCACCGGCTTGGAATGGGTGCCGCGCATGCACAGGCGGTGCGGATCCAGCACCTCAGTGAGCTGATGCGGCACGCCGCCGGGGGTGACCTCGTCCGATTCCATCCAGTGGAAGGCCACGCGGTACTGGGTGCAGCAGGCGCCGCAGGTCATGCAGGGATGTTGCATGGGCAAGCCGCCTCGGGCGGCAGTCGGAATCGGGAACGAGGGTGCGGATTTTCCACGAAGTGGGCCGCCGCGCAAGAAATTCCGTAAGCGGCGACAATGAACGGATGAACCGACCCTGCAACATTGCGGCCCGTTTGCCTGAACTGGCGCGTGAACGCCCCGACCAGATCGCCATCCGCTGCCCGGGCCGCCGCGGCGCCGGCAACGGCATGGCCGCCTACGATGTCACCCTCGATTACCGTCAGCTGGACGCCCGCAGTGATGCCATGGCCGCCGGCCTGGCCGGCTACGGGATCGGCCGTGGCGTGCGCACGGTGGTGATGGTGCGGCCCTCTCCGGAGTTCTTCCTGCTGATGTTCGCGCTGTTCAAGCTGGGCGCAGTGCCGGTGCTGGTCGATCCGGGCATCGACCGGCGCGCGCTTAAGCAGTGCCTGGACGAGGCGCAGCCGCAGGCCTTCATCGGCATTCCTCTGGCGCATGTGGCGCGGCTGGTGCTGCGCTGGGCGCCGTCGGCCACCCGGCTGGTGACGGTCGGCCGCCGCCTCGGCTGGGGCGGTACCAGCCTGGCCGCGCTGGAACGTGCCGGTGCCAAGGGGGGGGCCATGCTGGCCGATACCGATGGCGAGGACATGGCGGCGATCCTGTTCACCAGCGGCTCCACCGGCGTGCCCAAGGGCGTGGTCTACCGCCACCGCCACTTCGTCGGCCAGATCCAGCTGCTGGGCAGTGCCTTCGGCATGGAAGCGGGTGGGGTGGACCTGCCGACCTTCCCACCGTTCGCGCTGTTCGACCCGGCGTTGGGCCTGACTTCGGTGATCCCGGACATGGACCCGACGCGGCCGGCGCAGGCCGACCCGGGACGCCTGCACGATGCCATCCAGCGCTTCGGCGTAACCCAGCTGTTCGGCTCGCCAGCGCTGATGCGGGTGCTGGCTCGGCACGGGCGGCCACTGCCGACGGTGACCCGGGTGACCTCGGCCGGGGCACCGGTGCCGCCGGACGTGGTCGCCACCATCCGCAGCCTGCTGCCGGCCGATGCGCAGTTCTGGACTCCCTATGGCGCCACTGAGTGCCTGCCGGTGGCGGTGGTCGAAGGCCGCGAACTGGAGCGCACCCGCGCGGCGACCGAGGCCGGTGCCGGCACCTGCGTGGGCAACGTGGTGGCCCCCAACGAGGTGCGCATCATCGCCATCGACGACGCACCGTTGGCCGACTGGTCGCAGGCACGTGTGCTGGCCACCGGCGAGGTGGGCGAGATCACCGTGGCCGGGCCGACCGCCACCGACAGCTACTTCAACCGCCCGCAGGCCACTGCGGCGGCGAAGATCCGCGAGACGCTGGCCGATGGCAGCACCCGCGTGGTGCATCGCATGGGCGACGTTGGTTATTTCGATGTGCAGGGCCGCCTGTGGTTCTGCGGGCGCAAGACGCAGCGCGTGGAAACCGCGCGCGGGCCGCTGTACACCGAGCAGGTCGAGCCGATGTTCAACACCGTGGCCGGCGTGGCGCGCACTGCGCTTGTTGGCGTGGGGGCCGCCGGTGCGCAGGTGCCGGTGCTGTGCGTGGAGCTGCAGCGTGGCCGGTCCGACAGCCCGGCACTGCAGGAAGCGCTGCGTGCCAAGGCCGCCGCATGCCTGGCCGGAGCCGGGCTGGAGCACTTCCTGGTACACCCTTCGTTCCCCGTCGATATCCGTCATAACGCCAAGATCGGCCGCGAGAAGCTCGCCGTCTGGGCCAGCACCGAACTGGAGAAGCGCGCATGAAGATCCTGGTCACCGGTGGCGGTGGTTTCCTTGGGCAGGCGCTGTGCCGCGGGCTGGTCGAGCGTGGCCACCAGGTGCTGGCGTTCAACCGCAGTCATTACCCGGAACTGCAGGCGATGGGCGTGGGCCAGATCCGCGGTGATCTGGCCGATGCGCAGGCGGTGCTGCATGCGGTGGCCGGCGTCGATGCGGTGTTCCACAACGGCGCCAAGGCCGGCGCATGGGGCAGCTATGACAGCTACCACCAGGCCAACGTGGTCGGCACCGACAACGTCCTCGCGGCCTGCCGCGCGCATGGCATCAACCGGCTGGTCTACACCTCCACGCCCAGCGTGACCCATCGTGCCACGCACCCGGTGGAAGGCCTCGGGGCTGACGAGGTGCCGTACGGCGAAGATTTCCAGGCGCCGTATGCGGCTACCAAGGCAATCGCCGAACAGCGCGTGCTGGCCGCCAACGATGCGTCGCTGGCGACGGTGGCACTGCGCCCGCGCCTGATCTGGGGCCCAGGCGACCAGCAGCTGGTGCCGAGGCTGGCCGAGCGTGCGCGGCAGGGCCGCCTGCGCCTGGTGGGGGATGGCAACAACAGGGTGGACACCACCTACATCGACAACGCCGCACTCGCGCACTTCCTCGCCTTCGAGGCACTGGCGCCGGGCGCTGCGTGTGCGGGCAAGGCCTACTTCATCTCCAATGGCGAGCCGCTGCCGATGCGCGAGCTGGTCAACAAGCTGCTGGCCGCTGTTGGCGCGCCGACGGTGGGCAAGGCGATCAGCTTCAAGACCGCGTACCGTGTCGGCGCCATCTGCGAGCGGCTGTGGCCGCTGCTGCGCCTGCGTGGCGAGCCGCCGCTGACCCGCTTCCTGGCCGAGCAGTTGTGCACGCCGCACTGGTACAGCATGGAACCGGCGCGCCGTGACTTCGGCTACGTGCCGCAGGTCAGCATCGAAGAGGGGCTGCGCAGGCTGAAGGCTTCATCTGCTGCATAGATCGCCGTCACTGGTTGCACACCGCAGGATCGGGAGGATGGACCCACGCCATCCAAGGCTCGACCACCCGCGAGGAGCGCCATGCTGCACTACGCCATCATCTTCTTTGTCATCGCCATCATCGCCGCTGTTCTGGGTTTCTCCGGAATCGCCGGCGCCGCAACCAACATCGCCTGGATCCTGTTCGTGGTGTTCCTGATCCTTGCGGTGATCTCGATGTTCCGCAAGCGCGGCTAGCCGGTAGTGCCGGCCGCTGGCCGGCATCGCTTTCCGCAGAGTCGAGCCATGCTCGACTCTGCGGGCGACCACGACGTTACACAGCGCTCTGCAGCCCGCGATCGGCCGCATGGCGCTCCAGCGCCAGTTCGATCAGGCGCGTGATCAAGGTCGTGTAGTCGACACCGCTGGCGCCCCACAGCTTCGGATACATGCTGATGCGGGTGAATCCGGGCAGGGTATTGACCTCGTTGATGATGATCTCTCCGCCTGCGGTGAGGAACACATCCACGCGCGCCATGCCCGCACACTCCAGCGCCTGGTAGGCCTGCAGCGCGATCTGCTGGATGCGTGCCTGGGTGCCGGCCTCGATATCGGCCGGTACCACCACCTCGGCACCATCCTCGTTGATGTACTTGGTGTCATAGGCGTAGAACTCGTCGTGCACCACCACCTCGCCGCAAAGGCTGGCCTGCGGATGTTCGTTGCCCAGCACCGCGCACTCGATCTCGCGGCCGATCACCGCCGATTCCACCAGCACCTTGTGGTCGTAGCGCAGCGCCATTGCCAGCGCTTCGGCAAAGCCCGCCGCATCCTTGACCTTGCTCACGCCTACCGACGAGCCTTGGTTGGCCGGCTTCACGAACAGCGGCAGGCCAAGCTGGGCAATCACCGCATCGACATCCACTTCCGCCACCTGGTGGCGGCGGATGCACAGCCACGGCGCCACCTGCAGCCCGGCGTCGCGCAGCAGACGCTTGGTCACGTCCTTGTCCATCGCCACTGCCGAGCCCAGTACCGGCGAACCGACGAAGGGCAGGTTGGCCATGCGCAGCAGCCCCTGCAGCGCACCGTCCTCGCCCAGAGGCCCGTGCACGATCGGCAGCACCACATCGATCTGGCCCAGCACGCTGGCCGCATCGGAGGGCTGCAGCTGTGCCTGCTCGGCACCGGGAAGGACCGCCAGCGACTGGCCGGAGCGATGCAGCGCGATGCGTGCCGGATCATCGGCATTGAGCAGGAAGGTCGCAGGCTCGCTCAGATGCCACTGGCCCTGCTTGTCGATGCCGACCAGCACCGGCTCGAAGCGCTCGCGATCAAGCGCATCGAGGATGTTCTTCGCCGACTGCAGTGAAACTTCGTGCTCGGAAGACTTGCCCCCGAAGATGATGCCGACCCGGGTCCGTGCCATGGGGAGTGCGATGTCCTGTGCGTTGCGTGGCCCCATAGCATGAACCTTCATCGGCCCACCGCGTGAGGCACAGATGAACCAGAAATCCATCCACGCATGGCGTGGATCTACCGTCCTCATGGCCCATCAACAGGGGTCG
>NZ_JAOCGL010000172.1:0-4817 GCF_029842485.1 Stenotrophomonas sp. GD03777 | reverse complement strand
CCGGCTAGCGTCCGTGGATTCATGTTTCTGGTGAGGGGAACTGCATGGCATCGACGTTGTTGCGCACCGGGGTGGCACTGGCGCTGCTTTCATTGAGCACGGCACCGGCGGTGGGCGCCTCGCGCTTCGTCGCCGATCCCTACCCCAGCACCTACCAGGCACACCCCGATGCACCGGTGCTGATCCAGAACGCGACCGTGCTGACCGGCACCGGCCAGCGCCTGGACAACGCCGACGTGCTGCTGCGCGAGGGCCGCATCGTTGCCGTCGGCCGCCAGTTGCAGGCCGATGCTGGTGTCACCCGCATCGATGCGCAGGGCAAGTGGGTCACACCGGGCCTGATCGACGTGCACTCGCACCTGGGCGTGTACCCCAGCCCGGGCGTCGGCGCGCACAGCGACGGCAACGAGATGACCGCGCCGGTCACCGCCAACGTCTGGGCCGAGCACTCGGTGTGGCCGCAGGACCCGGGTTTCGCCACCGCACTGGCCGGCGGCGTGACCAGCATGCAGGTGCTGCCGGGCTCGGCCAACCTGGTCGGTGGTCGTGGTGTGACCCTGAAGAACGTCCCCGCCATCACCTACCAGGCGATGAAGTTCCCCGGCGCGCCGTGGGGGCTGAAAATGGCCTGCGGCGAGAACCCGAAGCGGGTCTACGGCGGAGGCAAGGGCGTCGCTCCGGCCACGCGGATGGGCAACGTTGCCGGTTACCGCGCCGCCTTCATCGATGCCGCCGACTACATCGCCAAGAACAAACCGAAGCCGGCCAAGCGCAAGGGCTGGTTCGGCAGCGACAAGGGCGACAGCGCCGGTGATGCCGGCGGCAAGCGCGATCTCAAGCTGGACACGCTGGCCGGCGCGATCGAAGGCGACATCCGCGTGCACATCCATTGCTACCGCGCCGACGAGATGGCCACCATGCTCGACCTGGCCAAGGAATTCGGATTCAAGGTGGCCGCCTTCCACCACGGCGTGGAAGCCTACAAGCTGGCCGACCGGCTGGCTGCCGACGGCGTCTGCGGCGCGCTGTGGGCCGACTGGTGGGGCTTCAAGATGGAAGCCTTCGACGGCATTCCGGAGAACATCGCACTGGTCGATCGGCCGAAGAACAGCTGCGCCATCGTCCATTCCGACTCCCCCGAAGGCATCCAGCGCCTGAACCAGGAAGCGGCCAAGGTGATCGCCGCCGCGCGCCGCGCACGCATGCCGGAGATCCCCCCCGAACACGCCATCACCTGGATGACCGCCAACGCCGCCAGGGCGCTGGGGATTGAAGGCCAGACCGGCACCCTGGAGGCCGGCAAGATGGCCGACGTGGTGGTGTGGAACGGCAACCCCTTCAGCTCGTACGCGCTGGCCGAGCAGGTCTTCATCGACGGCCGCCGCCTGTACGACCGCAGCGCACCTGCGGCCACGCCACGTTCCGACTTCCAGCTTGGCCAGGAGGTGCACTGATGGGCGCGTTAAACAAGCGTCGCCGGGCATGGCTCGGCGCTACGGTCATGGTGCTGGCCTGCCTCTCCGCATCCGTGCAGGCGCAGGACCTGCTGGTGCGCAACGCGACCGTACATACGGCCAGCGCGCGCGGCAGCCTGCAGCACGCCGATGTGCTGGTGCAGGGCGGGATCATCCGCGCCGTCGGCAGCGGGCTGTCCGCCCCGGCCGGGGCCAGCGTGGTCGAGGCCGATGGCCGTCCGCTGACACCGGCGCTGTTCGGGGGCATCACCGAGATCGGCATCGAAGAGGTCTCCGGTGAAGCGAGCACGGTCGACAGCACGTTGAAGATCGGCGAACAACCGTTGCGCCCCGAGTTCGATGTCACCCTGGCGTACAACCCGGCCTCGGTGCTGATCCCGGTGGCGCGCCTGGACGGCATCGGCTTCACCGCTCTGGGGGCGGCCACCGGTGGCGGCTTCGTTGCAGGCCAGGGTGGCGTGATGCGGCTGGACGGCAGCGCCGATCCCCTCGGGGCGCGCGCGCTGTTCCTGCGCCTAGGGTCGGCCGCAGTGGAGCTGACCGGGCATTCGCGTGCGGCGCAATGGATGCTGCTGCAGCAGATGGTGGACGAGGCGCGTGGCCAGGTTGCCGCGGACTCACCGCATGCGCTGCTGACGCCGGCCGGGCGCCGCACGCTGGGCCGCTACCTGGCCGGCCAGGGCCGCATCGTGGTAGAGGTGGACCGCGCGGCGGACATCCGCCAGCTGCTGCGCTGGGCCGTCCGCGAAAAGGTGAAGATCGCCATCGCCGGAGGCACCGAAGCCTGGCAGCTGGCGCCGGAACTGGCCGCCGCACAGGTACCGGTGTTCGTCGATGTGTTGTCCAACCTGCCGGCCAGCTTCGACCAGATCGGCGCCACGCTGGAAAACGCGGCACGCCTGCAGCGTTCCGGCGTGGCGGTCTCGTTCGTGCAGCGTGGCGACGCCTCGCACAACGCCCGCAAGATGCGCCAGCTGGCCGGCAATGCCGTGGCCAACGGTTTGCCCTGGGCCGACGGCCTGGCCGGCCTGACCCGGGTGCCGGCGCAGGCGTTCGGCGTGGCCGACCAGATTGGCAGCATCGAGCCGGGCAAGCGTGCCGACCTGGTGCTGTGGGAGGGCGACCCGCTGGACGTGGCGCACTATGCCGAACAGGTCTGGCTGGGCGGCCGGGCGATGCCGATGCGCTCGCGCCAGACCGAACTGCGCGACCGCTACCTGCAGCGCAACGCGCAGCCCTGACCTCCAGTTATCCAAGGAAACCCGCATGGCCACCCTGCGCTGGTACTTCGACTTCGTCTCGCCCTATTCCTACCTGCACTGGCAGAAGCTGAAGCAGCTGCCCCAGTTCGCACGGATCCAGACCGTGCCGATCGCCTTCGGTGCCGTGCTGCATCACCTGGGCAACCTCGGGCCGGCCGAGATTCCGGCCAAGCGCCGCTTCATGTACCGCCAGCTGCTGTGGACTGCGCAGGCCGAAGGAACACCGCTGCGGTTCCCGCCGGGCCACCCGTTCAACCCGTTGTCTGCCCTGCGGCTGTGCCTGGCCGCGGGTGGCAGCGTGCAGGCGGTAGACGTGCTGTTCGACTGGATCTGGCGCGACGGCAATGCCGCCGATAGCGCCGAGGCCCTGCGCGAACCGGCTGCGCGGCTGGGGATCGAGGATGTCGCCAGCGCCACCGCGGCCCCCGCGGTCAAGGAGCAGCTGCGGAGGAACACCGAGGCCGCCATTGCTGCCGGCGTGTTCGGCGTACCGACCCTGGCCATCGATGACGAACTGTTCTGGGGCAACGACGCCCATCCGTTGATGGCCGCCGTGCTGGCCGATCCCGCCCTGCTGCAGCAGCCCGAATGGCAGCGCCTGGCCGAACTTCCGGTGGCCGTGCAGCGCAGTCGCTGAACAGGGCCTGGCGCGTTTCCCTCGCGCGCCACGCCAGAATTTGAGATAGATTTCACGTTTCCGAACCTACAACCGCCCTGGAGGGGGAGCCGCGGATGCGCATCGGAATCGTCGTCGACTCGGCCTGCGACCTGCCGCAGGACTTCATTGCCGAGCACAACATCGTGCTGCTGCCGATCACCGTACGAATCGGTGAAGCGGTTCTGGCCGATCATCGCGATGAGCAGGCCACGCTGAGTTTCCTGCATGCACACGTGGCCGAGCACGGTGCCGAGGCGGAGACCATCCCCTTCAGTGTCAACCAGATCCGCGACCTGTTCCTGCAGCGGCTGGTGATCGATTACGACCACGTGTTCTGCATGACCATCACCAAGACCCGCAGCCCGATCCACGACAATGCGCTGCAGGCCAGCTTCGCCATCCTCAACGATTACAAGCCGGTGCGGCAGGCAGCGGGCTACAACTCGCCGTTCGCCCTGCGCGTGCTCGATACCCAGAACCTGTTCGCTGCGCAGGCCGTGACCGCAGTGGAGGCGGTTCGCCTGCGTGACACTGGTGCCAGCGTGCAGCAGATCCGCGAACGGCTGGAAGAACTGGCTGGCAACGTGCACGGCTACATGGTCACCCGTGATCTGTACTACATGCGTGCGCGCGCCCGGCACAAGGGCGACCGCAGCGTCGGCCTGCTCAGTGCGGCGCTGGGCAGCGCACTGGACATCAAGCCGGTGCTGCACGGCTACCGCGGCGAAACCGGGCCGGTCGCCAAGATCAAGGGCTTCGACAGCGCCGTGCAGAAGCTGTTCGCGGTGGTCGGCCAGCGCGTACGTGCCGGGCTGATGACGCCGACGGTATGCGTCAGCTACGGCGGTGAGCTGGATGAGCTGCGCAGCCTGCCCGGCTATGTACAGATGAAGGAGGTCTGCGCCGGCCATGGCGTGACCGTGTACGAATCGGTGATGAGCCTGACCGGCATGGTCAATGTCGGCAAGGGCGCGGTCACCGTGGGCTTTGCCGATGGGCCACATCGGTTCGAGTGATGCCCCGACGCGGCGCGAATCTGCACACCGATTCCACCGTGGTTGTGCCAGCCTTGCCGCACTTCAAGGAGAACTTCATGCCTGCGCAGTACCACATCAGCCTGCCCGACCCGTCCAAGGCCCGCGGCAACGACCCTGACCTGTCCTTCCATTCGCAGGGCGCCGCCGGTTTCGCCGAAGAGCTGCAGGACGCCCTGCGCAGCGGCACGCTGTTCGAACGGTGGAAGGCCAAGCAACCCGACCCGGATGCGGTGGAACCGCAGTGGGGCGTGACCGATCCGGACGCCACCGTGACCGGCGAGCAGAAGGACCTGCGCATCAACCTGGTCGCCACCACCCGTATCGACAGTGACGTGTTCAAGCAGCGCCTGCGCCTGCTGGCCGGCCACCACTGGGAACTGCGCGA
>NZ_JAOCGL010000171.1:0-4848 GCF_029842485.1 Stenotrophomonas sp. GD03777 | reverse complement strand
GGCAACGCCGGGCCGACAAAGTCGCCCTGCACGTAATCCACGCCGGCACTGAACAGCAGCGTCATCGAGTTGGCATCGCTGACGAATTCGGCGATGGTGCGGATGCCCGCTTCCTGAGCACGCGCAGTGATCTGGCTGATGCGGTCGATGTTCTCGCGGGTGGCAGCCAGGTCGCTGGTGAAGCCCCGGTCCAGCTTGAGGAACTGCGGCTGGAAGTGGGCCAGCAGCTGGAACGAGTCCAGCCCGGAACCGAACTGCTCCAGGCCGATGCGGCAGCCCAGTGGCGCCACTTCGGCAAGGAATTGCTGTGCACTGCGCAGGTGGGTGAACACCTTCGCTTCCGGTGCATGCAGCCACAGCCGTTCGCCGGGCACGCCCTGTGCCTGCAGTTCGCGGTGCAGGGTGGCGATCATCTGTGGGTCATCGAACGATTCCGGCGTGACCTTCACCAGCACCTGGGTGGCATGACCCGCACGTGCGCGTTCGCCCAGCACCGCGATCGCCTGCGAAACCACCCAGCGGTTGATGTCGGCCAGCAGGCCGTGTTCCTCGGCGATGCCCAGGAACGCGGTCGGGCTCAGCAGCTCGCCATTGTTTTCCAGGCGCAGATAGGCTTCGTACAGCTCCAGTGGTTCGCCCTGCAGGTTCAGCACCGGCTGGTAGTGAAGCTGGAAACCGTCGCCGGCCAGCGCCTCGCGGATGCGCGCCACCCAGCGCTGCACACGCTCTTCCTCGACACGGTCGGCGGCAGCCGGGTCGAAGATGCGGCAGGTGTTACCCAGCTCGGCTGCAGCCTGGGTGCATTCACTGGCGCGCGCCAGCACCTGGCCGATGCTGGCGATCTTCTCACCGACCTGCACGCCACCGATGCTGACCGTCACCGTGGCCGAGCGTGCGCCGATGCTGAAGACGTGTGCGGCGTAGGCTTCTCGGATGCGCTCGGCCAGCGCCACGGTCTGTGCGTAGGGCCCGGCCTGCAGCACGGCGAAATTGTGCTCGCCGAAACGGGCCAGTTGCGCGTCCTCGCCAACCACTTCGGCCAGCAGGGCGGCGAGGGCGCCGATCAGGGTGTCGGCCGAGGCCAGGCCGATATCCGGCAGCAGGCGCGCGTAGTGGTCCGGCTCGATCAGCAGCAGGCCGAACTGGCCCTCGCTGCGCCCGGCCTGGGCCACCGCGCTTTCCAGCTGCAGCATGAAGGTCGGGCGATTGAGCAGGCCGGTGACCTGGTCGCGCTGGCGCAGGTCCTCGACCTCGCGTGCCAGTTCGGGGTCGAACTCCATGCGGCGGCGGAGAACCACCTGCAGGCAGGACTCGCCCTCGTAGGTGGCCGCCGTAAATTCCATCGTCGCCGGGAACGCACTGCCGTCCTGGTGGCGCGCGTCGAGCTGGTACTGGGGCGGCGGCGCCTCGCCACGGCTGAGGCCCTTCAGCAGCTGCTTGAAGCCCTCCACGTGCTGGGCGGCGACCATGTCCAGCAGCGAAATGCCTTCGATGTCGTCGAAATGCTCGTAGCCGAACATCTCCAGGTAGGCGTCGTTGGCGCGGATGTGCATGCCTTCATGCACGTAGGCGATGGGGTCGCGCGAGGAGGCGATCAGCGCGTCGCAGCGGCGCTCGGTCTCGCGCATCTGCGCCTCGATGCGGCGCAGGCCGCGGCGCGCCTGCAGGTCGACCCACTGGTCGCGGACCACGGCGAGCAGGTGCTCGGGGCGCTGGCGCAGGGCAAGGGCACGGATGCCATGGCTGCTGGCCTGCACCAGCTCGTCCTCGTCGATGCGCTCGGCCAGCAGCACCAGCGGGATGTCCTTGCCGCTGGCGGCGATGTGCTGGGCTGCCAGCTGCAGCGGAATGCCCTGCGACGGCGAGGCCAGCACCAGGTCGATGGCCTGGCTGGTCAGCACCTGGGCCAGCTCGGCTGCATCCTGTGGGCGCCACGGACGTACCGCGATGCCGCTGTTGCGCAGGGTGCTGACGATGGCTTCGGCATTCTCGCCGCTGTCATCGACGATCAGCAGGCGGATGGTGATGTCGTTCGCGTTCTGCATGCACTGCTCCCCAATCTGCGAATCTAGATACACGATGCGCGGCGAACCGTCCATGCGCGTCCCCCTTGCGCGAATGGAACGGCGAAGTGGTTCACACCACGCCGCCCGCTGCGTGCCCGCTTGCCCAGGCCCATTGGAAGTTGTAGCCGCCCAGCCAGCCGGTCACGTCCAGCACCTCGCCAACGAAGTGCAGGCCGGGGACGCGCTTGGATTCCATCGTTGAGGATGACACTTCGGCGGTGTCCACGCCGCCCAGGGTGACCTCGGCGGTGCGGTAGCCTTCGGTGCCGCTGGCCACCAGCGGGAATGCGCCCAGCAGCTGCGCAGCCTGGCGCAGCACCGGCTCGTCCAGCTGGCGCACGGGGCGGTCGGGCAGCCAGTGCTCGCACAGCCGCTGTGCCAGCCGCTTCGGCAGTACCTCGCCCAGCACCGTGCGCAGCTCGGCGGCGGGGCGGTCGCGCTTCATCTGGCGCAGCCACTCGCCCGCATCCTGGCCCGGCAACAGGTCCAGCTCCAGCGCATCGCCGGGCTGCCAGAACGAAGAGATCTGCAGGATGGCCGGGCCGCTCACGCCACGGTGGGTCAGCAGCATGAAGTTCTGGAAGCTCTTGCCGTTGCAGCGCGCCTCGATCGGCAGTGCGACGCCGCTGAGGTCGGCCAGCCGCTCCTGGTGCTTGCCGCTGAGGGTCAGCGGTACCAGCCCGGCGCGGGTCGGCAGCACCTGGTGACCGAACTGGCGGGCCACTTCATAGCCAAAGCCGCTGGCCCCCATGCTGGGAATCGACAGGCCACCGGTGGCAACCACCAGCGAGGCGCAATGGAACAGGCCGTGCGTGGTGTGCACGCGGAAACCATCGCTGCCATGCTCGATGCGCTGCACGCTGCAGTCGGTACGGATCTGTACGCCGGCCGCCTGGCATTCGTCCACCAGCATTTTCACGATCTGCTTGGAGGAGACATCGCAGAACAACTGCCCCAGTTCCTTTTCGTGATAGGCGATGCCGTGCTTGTGCACCAGCTCGATGAAATGCCAGGGTGTGTAGCGGGCCAGCGCCGACTTGCAGAAATGCGGGTTGGCCGACAGGAAGTTGGCCGGGGTGGTGCCGGTGTTGGTGAAGTTGCAGCGGCCACCGCCGGACATCAGGATCTTCTTGCCGACCTTGTTGGCATGGTCGATCACCTGCACCTGGCGGCCGCGCTGGCCGGCAGTGATCGCGGTCATCAGCCCGGCTGCGCCAGCGCCGATGACCACCACATCACAACGGATCGTGCTCATGCCTTGGCGCGCTTGCGCCAGGTCGGGATCACGTCGAGCTGCATCTGATCGTTGAGCAGCTGCACTTCACCGTCCTGGATCAGCACGCTCCAGCGCATCGCGCGCTGGATCTGCTGGCCCCACAGCTCTACGAAGGCACCGTCGAGGTCGACCACCGAGAGGTTGTCGAAGCGCGCCAGGCCCTTGCTCTGCTTGCCCCACCAGATCTCCGAGGCGTTGCCGCCATAGTTGACCACCTGCACCTGGCGGCTGCGGTTGCTGGCCTTGCGGATGCGCGATTCGTCCGGATGGCCCAGGTCGATCCACTGCAGGATGTCGCCGGTGTAGTCGTGTTCCCACAGGTCGGGTTCGTCATCGGTGCTCAGGCCGCGGCCGAACTCCAGGCGGTCGCCGGCGTTCAGCGCGAAGGCGAGCAGGCGCACCATCAGGCGCTCGTCGGTCTCGGACGGATGCTGGGCCAGGGTCAGGTTGTGGGTCGCGTAGTAGCCGCGATCCATGTCGCTGATCTGCAGTTCGGCCTTGCGGATGGTGGCGGTAAGAGCCATGGGGGGTCCGTGGACTAAAGACGACAATGATAGAGGTTTGCTCCGGGGGTGTCCGTGGCTGGGCTGTCTGCATGCCGTCAACGGTGGCACTCTTGAGGTCTTTCCTGTGGCCGGAGTGGACGCCATGAGCCTGCCCAGCCGGTTGCAGCTGCCGCCCGGCCCCTGGGCCACCCTGCTGGATGGCCTGTGTGCACGTTTCCCGCGCATCGCGCCCGCGCAATGGCAGGATCGCTTCGCGCGTGGCCGTGTGCTGGATGCGCAGGGCAGGGCGCTCACTGCGGACATGCCCTGGCAGGTCGGGCGGGAGATCCAGTACTTCCGCGAGGTGGCCGACGAACCGGTGATTCCCTTTGTCGAGACCATCGTCCATCTGGATGCGCACCTGCTGGTGGCCGACAAGCCGCATTTCCTGCCGGTGACACCTGCGGGTGGGCATGTGCGCGAGACGCTGCTGGCGCGGCTGGTCGCCCGCACCGGCAATGCCGATCTGGTACCGCTGCACCGGCTGGATCGGCTGACGGCCGGGCTGGTGATGTTCTCGACCCAGCGAGCGTCGCGCGATGCTTACCAGCGCCTGTTCCGTGATCGGCGCATCGAGAAGGCCTATGAGGCCCTGGCACCGGCGCTGCCGGGGCTGGCGTTTCCGTTGCAGCGGGACAGCCGGTTGGTGCCGGGCGAGCCGTTCTTCCGCATGTCCGAAGTGCCCGGTGAGCCCAATGCGCGCAGCCGGATCGAGCTGATCGAGGCCGAAGGGGCGATCTGGCGCTACCGGCTGCTGCCGGAGACCGGCCGCAAGCATCAGTTGCGCGTGCACATGGCCATGCTGGGGGCGCCGATCTTGGGTGACGACCTGTACCCGCAGCTTCGGCAACGGCCACTGAATGTGGCCGAGTCACCGCTGCAGCTGCTGGCGCGGGGCCTGGCCTTCGACGACCCGTTGAGTGGCGCACGACGGATGTTCAGCAGCGGCCGCAGCCTGAGC
>NZ_JAOCGL010000170.1:0-4877 GCF_029842485.1 Stenotrophomonas sp. GD03777 | reverse complement strand
GCTGCCAGTGCGGCGCGATCCGCTTCCACGTGCGTGGTGCGCTGACCGACAGCTCGATCTGCCATTGCCGGATGTGCCAGAAGGCCTTTGGTGCCTTCTACGCGCCCTTGGTGTCGGTGCGCGGCGTGCAGTTCAGCTGGACCCGCGGCCAGCCGCGCTATTTCCAGTCGTCCAACGTGGTGCGGCGTGGCTTCTGCGCCGACTGCGGCACGCCATTGACCTACGAAGCGCCCGATGGCGTGGCGGTGGCTGCCGGCGCGTTCGACGAAGCCGAACGCCTGCCTCCGACGATCCAGTACGGGGTCGAGCGCAAGCTGCCCTTCGTCGACGGCCTGGCCAGCCTGCCCGTACGGCGTACCGAGGAGGACATCGCGGCCCTGGACTTCCTGGCCACGATCGTGTCCCACCAGCACCCCGACCACGACACGCCGCACTGGCCACCGCGCAGCCGGTGACGCACCTGTAGCGCCATCTCCACGCTGTGGACAGCCGAGCGCAGGCTCGGCTGTACAGGGAGGCGGGGCGCGGCAGCGCCCGGACCGCCGATGCTCTACCATAGCCACCCCTTTTCCGGTCCCCGCCCGCATGAGCAAGAACAGCCAGTGGATCGTCGGCGTCAACGCCGTCGCCTCCTCCATCGAGAACGACGCCGAGAACGTCCGCGAAGTGCTGGTCGAGGCCGGAGCGAAGAACCCGCGCCTGACCGAGATCGAGGAAAACGCCCGCCGCAAGGGCATCGACGTGCGCAAGGTGAACAGCCAGGCGCTGGACGGTGTGGGAGGCTCGGTGCGCCACCAGGGCGTGGCCGCGCGCTATGCCGCCGCCCGCACCTACAGCGAGAACGAGCTGGAAGGCCTGGTCACTGCGGCCGAGGGCAAGGCGCTGCTGCTGGTGCTGGATGAGGTGCAGGACCCGCACAACCTGGGTGCCTGCCTGCGCTCGGCGGCTGCGGCCGGTGCGACTGCAGTGATCATCCCCAAGGACAAGTCGGCCACGGTCAACGCCACCGTGCGCAAGACCTCGGCCGGCGCCGCCGACCTCATCCCGGTGGTGGCGGTAACCAACCTGTCGCGTTGCCTGAAGGACCTGCAGAAGCAGGGCGTGTGGATCTACGGCCTGGCCGGTGAAGCCACCGCCTCGCTGTACCAGCTGGACCTGAAGGGCAACATCGCGCTGGTGCTGGGCGGCGAAGCCGACGGCCTGCGCCGCCTGACCCGCGAGAACTGCGATGGCCTGGTCAAGATCCCGATGCCGGGCGAGATCGAGAGCCTGAATGTCTCCGTCGCCGCCGGCGTCAGCCTGTTCGAGGCCGTGCGCCAGCGCGGTTGATCCGCCGGCGCGACGTGATCGGGGTCAGATCCCTCTCCGCAGGCGAGGGATCCGACGCCTTTTCCATGTGCCGTGTCGACCAAGGTCGACACCTACCAGATCGTTGCCGTGTCGACCAAGGTCGACACCTACCGGTAGTCGCCAACCTTGGTTGGCGCTCTTGCCGCCTCAGCCCGCGCTGCCACCCAGTGCCTTGAACAGGGTCACGTCGTTGTTCAGCTGGCCCTGGCGCACGCGCGCCAGCGACAGCTCTGCATCGCGCCGGGTCTGCTGCGCTTCCAGCCAGGTGCGCAGATCGGTAGCACCCACGCGATAACGCACTTCCTGCGCGCGCTCCACTTCCACCGCTTCCTCGTACGAAGCCTGCGAGGCAGCGACCTGGCGCGCCAGCTGCTCGCGCGCGGACAGTGCGTTGTCCACTTCCGAGAGCGCGGTGTACAGCGTCTTGCGGAAATTGGTCGCGGCGATCTGATAGCTGGTGCCGGCGATATCGGTATCCAGCTGCGCGCGCTGCAGGTTGAGGAATGGCAGCGAAAGGCCGGCACCCAGCGTGGCCACCGGATTGCGCAGTACATCGCCCAGCGAGGTCGCACTGGAACCGAGGCTGCCGGTCAGGCTCAGCGCCGGGTAGTACTGGGTGGCGGTGACCTTGATGGTCTTCAGGCTGTTGCGCAGGCGGAGTTCTGCCGCACGCAGGTCGGGGCGGCGGCCGAGCAGGTCGGCCGGCAGCCCCTCGACAATGCGCGGGCTGCGTGCGCCCAGCAGGTCCCGGGGTTCGTCCTGCTGGGGCCAGGGCGTGCCGTCCAGCAGCACGGTCAGTGCGTTGCGCACCTCCACCCGCTGCTGTTCCAGCGCGCTCTGCGAGGCGCGCTGCGATTGCAGGTTCTGCAGCGCCTGGCGCACTTCCAGACGCGATACCGCACCGGCGTCGAAGCGGGCCTGCACCAGTTCGCGGGTGCGCTCCAGCCGCTCCAGGTTGGCCTGGCCGGTGGCGATCGACTGGTTCAGGTAGGCCAGGTTCCAGTACTGGGTGATGGTGTCGCTGATCACCAGCAGGGCGGTATTCTGCCGGTCTTCCTCGCTGGCCTCGGCTTCCCAGCGGGCGATGTCGCGCTGGGTCCGCAGGCGTCCCCACAGATCGACCTCCCAGCCCAGCGAAACGCCGGTGGAGTAGCTGCGGCGCCAGTCGTCGGCCTGGTCGGTGGCGCGGCTGGCATTGCCGCTGACGCCCGATGACGAAGGCTGCGGCCACAGCGCGTTGCTGGCCAGGCCGGCCTGCAGGCGCGAACGCTGCACGGCCAGGCCGGCGGCGGCCAGGTCGCTGTTGGCGGCCAGCGCCTGCGCCACCAGGCGGTCCAGGCGTTCATCGCCGAAGCCGGTCCACCAGGTGTCCTGGCGGATGTCGTGGCCCGGTGTGTCCAGGCTGCTGCGCGGGTCGTCGGCCGGTGCGTTGAGGGTGGCATCGCCACGCCCATACTGGGCCGCCACATCGGGATCGGCCACCGGATAGCGGCCGACAGAGGCGCAGCCAGACAGGGCGAGCAGAACGGCACCCGCCAGCAGCCGGCGCGAAGGGGCAGGGAAGGGCAGTCGGGTCATCATCTTCATTCGCGTGCCAGGGCCTCCACCGGGTCAAGCTGCGCGGCATTGCGCGCGGGCAGGAAGCCGAACGCCACGCCGATCAGGGTCGAGCAGGCGAAGGCGGCAATGATCGAGGCGGTGGAGAACAGCACCTGGAAGTCGCTGGCGAAGCGGCCGATCATCGAGCCCAGCAGCAGGGCCAGGCCGATGCCGAGCACGCCACCGAGCAGGCAAACCAGCACCGCTTCGATCAGGAACTGCTGGCGGATATCACTTTGTCGTGCACCGACGGCCATGCGCACCCCGATCTCTCGGGTGCGCTCGGTCACCGACACCAGCATGATGTTCATCACGCCGATGCCGCCGACCAGCAGCGCGATGGCGGCGATGGCACCGATCAGCAGGGTCATCGTGCGCGTGGTCTGCTCGATGGTGTCGCGGATCTCCGCGCTGTTGCTGAGGAAGAAATCCTCGGTGCCGTGGCGCATCGTCAGCAGGCGGGTGATCGCTTCCTGAGCGGCATCCATCGGTGTGTTGTCGTCCACGCGCACGGTGATGCTGGAGACATGGCTCTGGCCGAGCATGCGCGACATCACCGTGGTGTAGGGCACCCAGACGCTGAGGCTGGTGCTGCCACCGAAACCGAAACTCTGGCGCTTGGCTACGCCGACCACGCGTGCCGGCACGTTGCCGAGCAGGATCACCTGGCCGACCGGGTCGACATCGGGGAAGAACTGGGTCTGGGTGTTTTCGTCGATCACCGCTACCTGGCCGAGGCCCCTCACGGCATCGGCATCAAAGAAGCTGCCGCTGAGCAGGGTTACCCCCTTGACCCGGAAGAACTGCTCGCCGACGCCGCTGACCTGGGCGGTCGACGACTGGTTGCGATAACGCGCGGTGACCGAGGTCGATACGCTGGGGGTGGCGCTGTCCACATAGCTCTGCTTTGCCAGTGCATCGGCATCGCTGGCCTTGAGCGTCTGCACCCGGGCCGAGCGCATGTCGCCGAAACCACGGCCGGGATAAACGTCGATGGTGTTGGTGCCGAGCGCGCTGATGTTCTGCAGGATCTGCTGCTGCGAGCCATTGCCCAGCGCCACCACCGAGACCACCGAGGCGATGCCGATGATGATGCCGAGCATGGTCAGGAAGGTGCGCAGGCGATGGGCGTTCATCGCCAGCAGCGCCATCCGGAATGCTTCGGTGAAGCGGTCGCGGGCCGCCCGCCAGCTATTGCCGTGGGCGACGCCGGTACTGGCTTCGCGCTGGGCGCGGTAACTCGGCGCATCCGGATTGGCGCGGTCGGCAATGATCTCGCCATCGCGGATCTCGATGATGCGCTGTGCGTGCTGGGCCACGCTCATGTCGTGGGTGACGATGATGATGGTGTGGCCTTCGGCATGCAGTTCGCCGAGGATCGCCATCACTTCCTCACCGGATTTCGTATCGAGCGCGCCTGTTGGTTCGTCGGCCAGGATCACCTCGCCGCCGTTCATCAGGGCGCGTGCGATCGACACGCGCTGCTGCTGGCCACCGGAAAGCTGGCCTGGCTTGTGATGCATGCGGTCGCCCAGGCCCAGCCGCTGCAGCAGTTGCTCGGCACGCGCGTTGCGCACCGGGCCGGGACTGCCGGCATACACCGCCGGCACTTCCACGTTGCCGCGCGCGTCGAGGTCGCCGAGCAGGTGGTAGCGCTGGAAGATGAAACCAAAATGCTCGCGGCGCAGTTCGGCCAGTTCGTCCGGCTCCATCTTTCCGGTTGCGCGGCCGGCCACCTGGTAGCTGCCGCGGGTGGGACGGTCGAGGCAGCCGAGGATGTTCATCAGCGTCGACTTGCCCGAGCCGGACTGGCCCACGATGGCGACCATCTCGCCGGCGTGGATGTCGAGGTTCACGTCGCGCAGTACGGCGATCACATCGTCGCCGGCCGGGAATTCACGTCGCAGGTCGCGCAGCCGCAGCAGCGG
>NZ_JAOCGL010000017.1:0-48842 GCF_029842485.1 Stenotrophomonas sp. GD03777 | reverse complement strand
GACACTCCCGCCACCGGACCCACCCCGCCTTCGACAGTTTCCCGCGATCTGTCGGAATGGCATGGGGTCAGATCCGTTTTCCGCAGGAAAACGGATCTGACCCCGGAATTTCATTCGAAATCTGACAGATTTCATCCACGCATAGCGTGGATCTATTGGCCACCGGTCTACTGTCGAAGGCGGGGTACTGTGGGTTTGCGGGGTGTGAGCGGCATGGATGCCGCGACCAAGCCCCCATGGATGGGTTTACAGCGTCCCCGCAAACCCACAGTGCCTCGCCATCCCACGGAATGCCCGCTGTTGCTGTTGCTTCGGCTGTTGCCCTGGCTTGAAGCAGGTGCAGGGCTGCAAGCCCTGCCGAAGCCCCCACTACGGTAGGGTGGGCCGATGCCGCGCTGCAGCTTGGCGCCGCCGCAGATTTGATTACACTTGAAACTTGTTTGCCCACGACTCCGGACACCCACCCATGAAGCTTGGTTCTTTGAAGGAAGGCGGCCGCGACGGCACCCTGATCGTCGTCTCGCGTGACCTGCGCCACGGCGTGCGCGCCACCGGCATCGCCGCCACCCTGCAGCAGGCCCTGGAGGACTGGAGCCACATCGCACCGCGCCTGAACGCCCTGTACGAATCGCTCAACGCTGGCGACGCCGATGGCGTGTTCGACCTCGATCTGCAGGCGCTGGCCGCACCGATGCCGCGTGCCTATGAGTTCGTCGATGGCAGCGCCTACCTGCCGCACGTCGAGCGCGTGCGCCGCGCCCGCGGTGCCGAGGTGCCGGAGAGCTTCTATACCGACCCGCTGATGTACCAGGCCACCAGCGCAGGCTTCTACGGCCCGCGCGATGCGGTCAAGGTGGTCAGCGAGGACTACGGCATCGACCTGGAAGCGGAGATCGTGGTGATCACCGACGACGTGCCGATGGCGGCCACCCCCGAACAGGCCGCCGGCCACATCCAGCTGGTCGGCCTGGTCAACGATGTCTCGCTGCGCAACCTGATCCCGGGCGAGCTGGCCAAGGGCTTCGGCTTCCTGCAGTCCAAGCCGCGTTCGGCGCTGTCGCCGGTGTTCGTCACCCCCGATGAGCTGGGTGCTGCGTGGCAGGACAGCAAGGTGCACCTGCCGCTGCTGACCCACATCAACGGCCAGTGGTTCGGTGCGCCGGAGGCGGGCGTGGACATGCAGTTCAACTTCGCCCAGCTGGTCGCGCATGCGGCCAAGACCCGCCCGCTGGGTGCCGGCACCATCGTCGGCTCGGGCACCATCGCCAATGAAGACACCAGCAAGGGTGCCTCGTGCTTCGCCGAGCAGCGCGTGGTCGAGACCCTGCGTGACGGCAAGCCGAGCACGCCGTTCATGTCCTTCGGCGACGTGGTCCGCATCGAGATGCTCGACGCTGCCGGCAACAGCATCTTCGGTGCGATCGAGCAGCGCATCGAACAGGCGGCCAAGCCCTGAGCATGGAGGCGGCGATGGAGATCCCGGTCGACGACGGCATCGTGCTGTACACCTACTGGCGATCCAGCGCCGCCTACCGCGTGCGCATCGGCCTGGAGCTGAAGGGCCTGGCCTGGGAGGCGCGGCCGGTGCATCTGGTGCGCGACGGTGGCGAGCAGCACCATGAGGCTTATCGCGCGCTCAATCCGCAGCAGCTGGTGCCGACCCTGCTGCATGATGGGCACACGCTGACCCAGTCGCTGGCGATCATCGAGTACCTGGAAGAGCGCTTCCCACAGGTGCCGCTGCTGCCGGCCGATGCTGCGGGCCGCGCGCGGGTGCGGGCGCTGGCGCAGCTTGTGGCCTGCGATATCCATCCGATCAACAACCTGCGGGTGATGCAGTACCTGGAACGCGACCTGCAGCTGCCTGCCGACGCCCGCACGCAGTGGACCCTGCACTGGATCGCCGAAGGCTTTGACGCGATGGAAGCGATGCTGGCCAACAGCCGCGACACCGGCACCTTCTGCCACGGCGACCGTCCTGGCCTGGCCGACATCTGCCTGCTGCCGCAGCTGTACAACGCACACCGCTTCGGCCTGGACCTGACGCCGTACCCGACCCTGCGCCGCATCGAAGCGGCGTGCCAAGCGCTGGAGGCATTCGACCGCGCGCGCCCGGAACACCAGCCCGACGCCGCCTGAAAAAAAGGGGACGGAGGGGATTAAGTCGTATATGCACTTACGACTTAATCCCCTCCGTCCCCTTTCTGTTGCAATCGGGCCAGGTCATCGCGGAACAACCGGTAGGCCTCCTCGCGGCGGGCATCGTCGGTCTGTCGCAGCACCCATGCCGGGTGCACCGTGGCGTAGCCGCGCGTGCCGTCCTCGAGGGTGTGCCAGCGCCCGCGGTCACGCGAGAGGTCGAAATCATGGCCGAACACCGAGGCTGCCGCTGTCGCGCCGAGGCACACGATCACCTGGGGCCGCACGCGCGCGATCTCACCCATCAGCCAGGGCCGGCAGGCCTGGATGTGACGGCTCTCCGGCCGCTTGTGCAGCCGCACCTTGCCGCGCCGTTCATGGTGGAAGTGCTTCACCGCGTTGGTGAGGTACAGCGTGGCGCGATCGATCCCCAGTTCCGCCAATGCGCGGTCCAGCACCTGGCCGGCAGGTCCTGCAAATGGCTGCCCACGCAGATCTTCGGTGTCACCGGGTTGCTCTCCGACCAGCATCACCCCGGCCCCTGCCGGCCCCTGTCCGAATACGGTCTGCGTGGCCTGCTCCCACAACGGGCACTGGCGGCAGGCGCTGGCCTGTCCGCGCAGATTGTCCAGGCTGCTGGCTTCGGCTGCCGATGCCGGAGGGTTCGCTCGCAGCGGAATCCTGCGTTGCGGTGCCTGTGCGGGACGGTCATGCATTTCCTGCACGCGGTCGGCCGCATCGCGCACCAGGAGTGGCAGCAACTGTGCTTCAGGCAGATGGCGCCAGTACTTGGCCGGCATCTCCTGCATCATCATCCGCGTGTTGAGCCGGGCCGGATTGAAAATGCTGGCGTAGTAGGTCTGCCACAGCGACTCGCGTGCATCCTCGGCCGGGGCATCCTCGCACCGTGCACCGGGGCCGAAGGCAAGCGCCTGCCCATCCCAGGCGACGCTGCGCGAAGGCGTGAGGATGGCCCAGCGCATGCCGGTGAAGCGGCGCGCGAAGAACGGCGCGACCCGGTCGACGATGTGGTGCTGTGGCTCGAACCAGGCGATGAACGCATCAGGCTGGCCAGGCACTTCGCGGAAGCGCACGAACGCCTTCATCTTGTGCGTGTCGCGGCGGACCGCCTGTGCCATGGTCATCGCCCGCAGTACGTCGGCATCGGCAGGGTTTGACAGCACCGAGCGTTCGCCATGGGCGATGCGCCACAGCAACCGGTACAGGAGGGCCATGCGTTGTCCGTCGCGATGGCACAGGCAGGTGGCCGCCAGTTCCAGGAAGTCGCGCGGTACCGTCGGTGCGCCAGCATCGGCCTGTGCGGGCGCCGAGGTGACCGCTGGCGCGTCCAGCAGCGATGCGTCGCTGCCCTCGAGCCAGTCCAGCTGCTCCGGCGCGACGCCGCGCAGCAGGGCTTCGCGCGCACCGCTGCGCCAGGCCTCCGGCGACCATGGCGGATCCACCCGCAGCGACCAGCGCTGCGCGTCAGGCCGCGGACGGGGCATCGAACAGCGAACCCTGTCGCGGCGGCGGGGCCAGCTGCGCGCGCAGCGCCGCCGGGTCGTCCAGTGCTTTGCGCGGGTGATGGTCGGCCAGCAGCACGAACGGCAGCAGCTTGCTCATCGGTGCCTTCAGGCGTGCGAGGTCGGCCACGCGCAGCCGCCCGTGACGGCGCGCCATCAGCACGCGCTTGACGTTGCGCACGCCAAGGCCGGGCACGCGCAGCAGCATCTCCTTCGGTGCCCGGTTCAGATCGACCGGAAAGCGCTCGGGGTGGCGGATCGCCCAGGCCATCTTCGGGTCGATATCCAGGTCGAGCATGCCGTCCTGGGTGGTATCGGTAATCTCATCCACGCCGTACCCGTAGAAGCGCAGCAGCCAGTCAGCCTGGTAAAGGCGATGTTCGCGCTGCAGCGGTGGCGGCTGCAGTGGCAACTGCCGGCTGGCGTCCGGAATCGGGCTGAACGCGGAGTAGTAGACCCGGCGCATGCGGTAATTGCCGTACAGGCTGTCGGCGCTGGCCAGGATCTGCCGGTCGTTTGCCCCGTCCGCGCCGACGATCATCTGGGTGCTCTGCCCGGCCGGTGCGAAACGGGGAGGGCGCGGGCGAGTGCTGCGGCTGGCCGTCGGTGCCACCGCTGCGGGGGCCTTGCGAGCTTCCTTGGCTTCCTCGATGCGCCAGCGCAGTTCGCCCATCGCGCCACGGATGGAATGAACCGTCTTCTCCGGCGCCAAGGCGCTCAGGCCGGCTTCGGTCGGCAGTTCCACGTTGATGGACAGGCGGTCGGCATAGCGCCCGGCACTGGCCAGCAGTTCCGGCGAGGCCTCGGGAATGGTCTTGAGGTGGATGTAGCCGGCGTAGCGGTGTTCTTCGCGCAGCTGCCGGGCCACTTCCACCATCTGTTCCATGGTGTAGTCCGCATTGCGGATGATGCCGCTGGACAGGAACAGGCCCTCGATGTAGTTGCGCTTGTAGAAGTCCAGGGTGAGCGTGACCACCTCATCCACGCTGAAACGTGCACGGGGCACGTTGCTGGAAACCCGGTTCACGCAATAGGCGCAGTCGTAGACGCAGAAGTTGGTCAGCAGGATCTTCAGCAACGACACGCAGCGGCCATCGGGCGTGTAGCTGTGGCAGATGCCCATGCCCTCGGTGCTGCCGATACCGCCACTGGCGCGCGAATCGCGCTTGCCCGAACCGCTGGAGGCGCAGGAGGCATCGTACTTGGCGGCATCAGCCAGAATGGCCAGCTTGCGGATGGTTTCCATTGAGGAAACCTACGGATGAGCGGTCTCATTGGATGAGACCGCCCCTGAATTCTTCAGAAAAAGGGGACGGGGGATCAAGTCGCAAGTGCACAAACGACTTGATCCCCTCCGTCCCCTTTTTCGTGGGATCAGAAGCCGTGGGTGATGCTGGGTGCGCCTGCCGAGAAATCGGCGTACGGGTCGTGCTCGCCGCTACTGCCTTCGGACAGGCGGAACTTCAGGGCCAGGCCATCGCGCGAATCGGCCGCGCGCAGCGCTTCCTCCTGCTCGATGGTGCCGGCCTTGGCCAGCCGGAACAGGCACTGGTCGAAGCTCTCCATGCCTTCTTCCAGCGAGGCTTCCATCGCCGCCTTGATCTCGTGCACCTGGCCGCGGCGCAGCAGGTCGCGGATCATCGGCGTGTTGATCAGTACCTCGGTGGCCGGCAGGCGACGGCCCTCCTTGTTCTTCACCAGGCGCTGGCTGATCACCGCACGCAGGTTCAGCGCCAGGTTCATCAGCACGTTCTTGTGCGCGCTTTCCGGGAAGAAGTTGAGGATGCGCTCGATGGTCTGGTCGGCGTTGTTGGAGTGCAGGGTGGCCAGGCACAGGTGGCCGGTCTCGGCGAAGGCGATCGCCGCCTCCATCGTTTCCGCATCCAGGATCTCGCCGATCAGGATCACGTCCGGCGCTTCACGCATCGCGTTCTTCAGCGCGTTGTGGAAGGCGTGGGTGTCCAGGCCGACCTCGCGCTGGTTGACGATCGACATCTTGTGCTTGTGCAGGTACTCGATCGGATCCTCGATGGTGAGGATGTGACCGGTGGTGGTGCTGTTGCGGTGGTCGATCATCGACGCCAGCGAGGTGGACTTGCCGGAACCGGTGGACCCCACCACCAGCACCAGCCCGCGCGGGGTCATGATGACGTCCTTCAGCACCTGCGGCAGGTTCAGCTCCTCGATGCTCGGAATCCGGCTGCGGATGGCGCGGATGACCATGCCGACCTCGCCCCGCTGCTTGAACACGTTGACGCGGAAGCGCCCGGCATCGGGCAGCGCGATGGCCATGTTGAGCTCCAGCTCGCGCTCGAACTGCGGCACCTGGCCCTCGTCCATCAGCGAGTAGGCGATCTTCTTGACCATGCCCTGCGGCAGGCCGGTGTTGCCCAGCGGATAGAGCTTCCCTTCGATCTTGATGTAGACCGGTGCCCCGGTGGTCAGAAACATGTCCGAAGCGTTCTTTTCGGTCATCAGCTTCAGGAAGTAGCCGATATCCATTGCGAATTTTCCCCAACGAAACGGCCGACGCCCGTTGCCAGCACGGTGTCGGCTTGACGACAATGGCCGTGAACCGACAACCGGTACGGCCTCCCCAATGAAACGACTTAGCTTCGCACGAATGCGCCATGGCCTGTATGTGATGGCGTTTGCATTCGCACTGTCTGCCCCCGCCTGGGCGCAGGACGCTGCCCTGGAACTGGCGCAGGCCCGGCAGGCGGTCGACAAGGCCACCCAGGCCGATGCCGACCAGTACGCCCCGGACCTGATCGGGCTGGCCCGGCAGGGGCTGGAGCAGGCCCAGCGCGCCGCCGGCGACCGCCGCGAGCGCAAGAACGCCCCGGCGATGGCCCTGCGCGCCGCCGCCGATGCCGACCTGGCCCGCGTCCGCAGTGAGGAAGCCACCGTCACCGCGCAGCTGCAGCTGCGCCGCAACGAGGTCAACCAGCTGCAGCGCCAGCTGTCGACCGGGGAGGACCGCCGGTGAAGCCGATGACCGCCGCAACCCTGGCCGCGCTGCTGGCGCTGCCGACCCTGGCCACGGCCGCCGACAACCCGATGGTGGCGCAGCTGAGCCAGCGCCTGATGGTTATCCAGGCCAACCCCGATACCGCTGAGCTGGGCGCCTTCGAGCGCATGCAGGCGCAGCAGGCGATCGCCACCCTGGACAAGGCCAAGCGCCGCGACCAGGAGCTGGCCACGTACCTGGCCGAGCGCCGGGTGGAGATTGCCGAGACCGCCGTGCGCACCGCGCTGGCCGCGCGCGAGGTCGACCGCCTGGAGCGTACCCGCAGCGACCTGCTGATCGAGGCCAGCCGCCGCGATGCCGCCCGTGCCCGCCAGGAAGCCGAGCAGCTGCGCATGCAGGCGCAGATGCAGGCCGAGGAGGCCGAACGCCTGCGCCAGGCGGCCGAGGCCGAGACCCTGGCCCGCCAGGACGCCGAGAATGCCCTGACCAGCGTGGCCGGCAAGCAGCAGCAGCGTCTGAGCGCTGCCCAGCAGAACGCTGCCAGGCTGGCCCGGGAGGAAGCCGAGCTGGTGTCCGGGCAGAAGCTGCCCGGTTCGAAGTTCGACGCTCGCGGTGAGGTCTTCACCTTCGGTGGTGACGCGTTCGCCGCAGGCGCCTCCAGCCTGTCGGGGGGCGCCCGCAACCAGGCCAAGGCCCTGGCCGAGTACCTGAACATCGGCAAGAAGGGGCGCCTGCGCATCGAGGCCTACGACAGCGCCAACGGCGTGGGCCAGAAGCGTGCCGAAGCGCTGCGCGACGCCCTGGTCGCGGGTGGTGTCGCCAGCAACCGGATCCAGGTCAGCGGCAAGAAGGCTGCGTCCACCCGGGCGCGCTCGGCCGAGGTCATCATCGCGCCGTAATGCATTGATATTGTTTGTTTTTCGTTGCGATGAGCATTCAGCCTGAACCCCGCCCCGGCGGGGTTCGGTCTTTTTGACGCAGGGGTCTTGTACCCCGCCTTGAGCAAGCGTAGGGTCAATCGTCCGGGACGCAATGCCGCGGACCGGACGATGGGAGGGCCGGGCCGATGCAAGCAGGGCGCGAACCGCAGCAGATCGACGTGCGCAGGCCAGTGCCGCAGGTCGTTGCAGGCGTCCAGGTGGCCATCGGCCGGCACTCCTCCATGAACAACGCCCCGTGCCTTGTGGCCGGGGCGTTCGTGTATCTGTCGAAGGAGGTCCATCATGTTTGAAGATCAGCCCCAGAGCGAGATCGACGCACGTCGCGCGCGTGATCCGGAGTTCAGGGCACTCCATGACCAGCACCGCAAGTTGAACAAGAAGTGCATGGACGCGGAGCTGGGTGTACTCCCGATCGATGATGTCACCCTGGGTCGCATGAAGCGCGAGAAGCTGCTGGCCAAGCAACGACTTCTGCGAATGTACGAAACACCGCTCCCAACGACGTCCCCCACGCTTTGACGCACCCCGTCACGCCCGGAACGGCGTGACCCGGCCATCGATGGCCCGGCCGGGCGCTCCTGCCCCGGCATCGCGGCACCGCCGATGAGGCGGCCGCGCCAAGGCACCACAGGCGGTGGTGCCTTGGCCTGCGGGCACAACTCACCGATGCGGGCGGTACCGGTCTCCTCGTCGACCCGGGGCCGTCCGCATCCCTCTACGGGACGGCGGGCGGCATGCCCGCGCCGACCTGACATTCAGCGCCATCCGTCGGATAATCATCGGTCCGGCCCTGCGTGGCGCGAATCGAAAGTCCTCCGAATGCCCATCCATTCTTCCGTCCTCGAACTCATCGGCCAGACCCCGATCGTCAAGGCCCAGCGCCTGGACACCGGCATCTGCGAGCTTTACCTGAAGCTCGAGAGCGCCAACCCGGGCGGTTCGATCAAGGATCGCATCGGCCTGTCGATGATCGAGGCGGCAGAGCAGCGGGGTGACCTGAAGCCGGGCGCAACCCTGGTCGAGGGTACCGCCGGCAACACCGGCTTGGGCCTGGCACTGGTGGCCCAGCAGAAGGGCTACAAGCTCATCCTGGTTGTTCCCGACAAGATGAGCCGGGAAAAGATCTTCAACCTGAAGGCGATGGGCGCCGAAGTGCGCCTGACCCGTTCGGACGTCGCCAAGGGCCACCCGGAGTACTACCAGGACCTGGCCAAGACCATCGCCGAGCAGACCCCGGGCGCCTACTTCATCAACCAGTTCGGCAACCCGGACAACCCGGCAGCGCATGAGTTCGGCACCGGCCCGGAGATCCTCGAACAGATGGGCGGCGACCTCGACGCCATCGTGTTCGGCTGCGGCAGCTCCGGCACCATGACCGGCCTGTCGCGTGCGTTCGCCAGGCTGTCGCCCAAGACCGAGCTGGTGCTGGCCGATCCGGTCGGCTCGATCCTGGCCGAGTACATCAACGACGGCGTGCTCAACGACAAGTCGGGCAGCTGGCTGGTGGAGGGCATCGGCGAGGACTTCCTGCCCTCGATCTCCGACTTCAGCCGCGTCAAGAAGGCCTATGCCATCAGCGACGCCGAGAGCTTCCACACCGCGCGCGAGCTGCTGGGCAAGGAAGGCATCCTCGGCGGTTCGTCCACCGGCACCCTGCTGGCCGCGGCACTGAAGTACTGCAAGGAGCAGACCACGCCGAAGAAGGTGCTGGTGCTGGTCTGCGATACCGGCAACAAGTACCTGTCGAAGATGTACAACGACTACTGGATGCTGGACAACGGCTTCCTGGAGCGCCCGCAGCACGGTGACCTGCGCGACCTGATCCTGCGCCCGTACGGCCAGCGCGACACGGTGGTGATCGGCCCGAACGACCTGTTGACCACCGCCTACCAGCGCATGAAGCTGTATGACGTGTCGCAGCTGCCGGTGATGAACGGTGAGCAGCTGGTCGGCATCGTCGATGAAAGCGACGTGCTGCTGCATGTCTATGGTGACGAAGCGCGCTTCCGCGACACCGTGGCCACCGCGATGGTCAGCAAGCTGGACCGGCTGGACGTGAAGTCGCCGATCGAGGCCCTGCTGCCGGTGTTCGACCGCGGGCAGGTGGCGATCGTGATGGACGGTGACGCCTTCCTCGGCCTGATCACCCGCATCGACCTGCTGAACTATCTGCGCCGTCGCGTGCAGTAAACCTCTGATCGCTGCCGTTCACCGCTGAATTCCGGTTTATTCGCGTCAAAGCTCGTTAAGGCTGCGCTGATAGACTCCCGATCCTTTGACGGCGCCGCACGTCGGCGCCATTCAGGAAACGACATGTCCAACTCCTCTTCGCCCGACCGCGCGCTGGCCCTGGCCACGCTGGCCATCCATGGCGGCCAGTCGCCCGATCCCAGCACCGGCGCGGTGATGCCGCCGATCTACGCCACCTCGACCTATGCCCAGTCCAGCCCGGGCGAGCATCAGGGCTTCGAGTACTCACGTACCCACAACCCGACCCGCTTTGCCTATGAGCGCTGCGTGGCCTCGCTGGAAGGCGGCACCCGTGGCTTCGCCTTCGCCTCGGGCATGGCGGCCAGCTCGACGGTGATCGAGCTGCTGGACGCCGGCAGCCACGTGGTGGCGATGGACGACATCTACGGCGGCAGCTTCCGCCTGTTCGAGCGCGTGCGCCGCCGTACCGCCGGGCTGGACTTCAGCTTCGTCGACCTGACCGATCTGGCGGCCTTTGAAGCCTCGATCACGCCGAAGACGAAGATGGTCTGGATTGAAACCCCGACCAACCCGATGCTGAAGATCGTGGACATCGCCGCGGTCGCTGCCATCGCCAAGCGCCATGGCCTGATCGTGGTGGTGGACAACACCTTCGCCTCGCCGATGCTGCAGCGCCCGCTGCTGCTGGGCGCCGATCTTGTGCTGCACTCGGCCACCAAATACCTCAATGGCCACTCGGACATGGTCGGTGGCATGGTCGTGGTCGGCGACAACGCGCCGCTGGCCGAGCAGATGGCGTTCCTGCAGAACTCGGTGGGTGGCGTGCAGGGCCCGTTCGACAGCTTCCTGGCCCTGCGTGGCCTGAAGACCCTGCCGCTGCGCATGAAGGCGCATTGCGCCAATGCGATGGCGCTGGCCAAATGGCTGGAAACTCATCCCGAGGTGGACAAGGTGATCTATCCGGGCCTGCCGTCGCATCCGCAGCATGATCTTGCCCGCAAGCAGATGGCCGGCTACGGCGGCATTGTCTCGATCGTGCTGAAGGGTGGTTTCGAGGCCGCCAAGCGTTTCTGCGAGAAGACCGAACTGTTCACCCTGGCCGAGTCGCTGGGCGGTGTGGAAAGCCTGGTCAACCATCCGGCGGTGATGACGCATGCCTCGATCCCGGTGGCGCGTCGGGAGCAGCTGGGCATCAGCGATGCGCTGGTGCGGCTGAGCGTGGGTGTGGAAGAGCTGGGGGATCTGCAGGTGGATCTGGAAAGGGCCCTGGGTTGATGGCGGCCCTGTCTGCCCGATCCCTTTGGAGAACATGACTGAATGATTAGTGGCGCACAACGCAAGATCGAGCTGTTCTGGGCTCTGTCTCGACGGGAAATTACGGCCCGGTTCAAGGGCTCCTATGGTGGCCTTTCCTGGTATGTCATCCAGAATCTGCTGCTGCTGACGCTTTACTCGTTCGTGTTCGGAACGCTGTTCAAGAGCCGGTGGGCGCAGGGGGACCAACCCGCAGGCAACTTCACCATCGCATTGTTCATCGGCCTGATTGTCTTCAATCTGTTCGCCGAGTGTGTCACGCGTGCGCCGACGTTGATTCTGGCTAATGCGAATTACGTCAAGAAGGTTGTGTTCCCACTGGAAGTATTGCCCGCGGTCACACTGGCCACGGCAATCTTCAATGCCTTCGTCGCCATGCTCGTACTGGTGGCGGTTTCCTGGTATCTCGATTCACCGATCCATTGGCAGGCCTTGTGGATTCCCGTGATTCTGGCGCCGCTGATGGTGCTGATTCTGGGTGTTACCTGGCTGCTGGCCGCGTTGGGAACCTACATTCGCGACATCAACCAGATGGTGACGTTGTTGATCAGTGCTTTCATGTTTCTCTCGCCGCTCTTCTATCAGATCACCGCCCTGCCCAAAGTGGCGCAGCAATGGGTGATGTTCAATCCATTGACGCTGCCCATGCAGGAATCGCGAGCTGCGCTCATGCTGGGTCAGTCTCCGGACTGGTCGGCTCTGGGCATCTATATGCTGATTGCTGTTCCGATTGCGGCGTTGGGATTCGTATGCTTCCAGAAGTTGCGCGGAGGCTTCGCTGATGTCATCTGACGTATCCATCCGGGTCAGCAACCTGTCCAAGTGCTACCAGATCTATGAGAAGCCAGCTCACCGCCTCTGGCAGGGTCTGTTGGGTGGCCGTAAAAAGTTGTATCGCGAATTCTGGGCACTTCGTGACATTGATTTCAGCGTTCGCAAGGGCACGACGTTCGGCGTCATCGGCAAGAACGGTTCCGGCAAGTCAACGCTTCTGCAGATTGTATGCGGAACGCTCTCACCCACCGGCGGCACCGTGGAGCGCGTGGGTAAGGTCGCCGCGCTGCTGGAACTGGGAGCCGGGTTCAATCCCGAGTTCACGGGGCGCCAGAACGCGATCCTCAGTGGTGGCATCTATGGGTTGACCACCACTGAGATCAACGAGCGGTTACCGTCGATCATCGACTTTGCCGAGATCGGCGAGTTCATCGATCGCCCGGTCAAAACCTATTCCAGCGGCATGTTCGTCCGTCTGGCCTTTTCGGTGATCACCCATGTGGATGCGGATATCCTGGTCATCGATGAAGCGCTCGCGGTGGGGGATGCGCAGTTCACCCAGAAGTGCATGCGTTGGCTGCGCAAGTTCAAGGAGAACGGCACGCTGGTGTTCGTCAGCCATGACAGTGGCGCGGTGCGAAGCCTGTGCGACCACGCCATGTGGATCGAGCACGGCCGGGTGCAAGCGATCGGCGATGCCAAGAGCGTGACAGAGAAGTACCTGGCGTCGTTGTTCAACCAGTCTCAGAGCAGCGCACCGGAACGAGACCATGCGGTGCAGGATATCCTCTCGGCAGACGACTGGAAGGATCAGCGGCAGTCGATGATCAATGGCAGCACGCTGCGCAATGACATCCAGGTGATGCAGTTCACGCCGGAGAGCGCATCCTTTGGTCAGGGCGGGGTGGAAATCACCCAGGTGGTGCTGGAGGACCGCGAACATAACCCGCTGTCGTGGGTGGTCGGCGGCGAGGCGGTATCGCTGGTCGTGCAGGCGCACGCACTGGTTGATCTGCAACAGCCCATTGTCGGCTTCTTCCTGAAGGACAAGCACGGGCAAACACTGTTTGGCGACAACACGTACCTGACCTACCTGGATGCCCCCCCCATGGTCAGTCAGGGCGAGCGCTTCCGTGCGGTGTTCAGCTTCCCGATGCCGATCCTGCCGGTGGGTGACTACAGTTTTGACGTCGCTATCGCCGAGGGCACCCAGCTGGACCATCGGCAGCTCAAGTGGGGGCACGACGTACTGATCGTCCGCTCAGTGTCGACCAGCGTCTCCACGGGCTTGGTGGGCATTCCCATGCTGGAGGTCGCAATCGAGGTGGATGCCAATGAAGCTTGAAGATCGCGTTTCGCCGTACGACTACAGTTTCGATCCGGAAGGACCGAGTACCGCTGCGCGCATTTCGCGGATGGTGGGACAGGGACAGCGGGTGCTGGAACTCGGCTGCGGCTACGGTGTCATCTCGCGTCAGCTCAGCCAGGCACAAGGGTGCACAGTGACCGGCGTGGAGATCGATCCGGTCAGTGCCGATCGGGCGCGTCCCTACCTGCATGCGCTGCATGTTGGAACCCTGGAAGGTGACGAATGGTTGGCAGCGGTTCGCGGCACCTACGATGTGATCGTCTGCGCTGACGTGCTGGAACACCTGCGTGATCCTGCATACACACTCGGCCAGCTGCTGACCCTGCTGGCCCCGGACGGGCGCCTTGTAGCATCGGTGCCCAACGTGGGTCACGCCGGTATCATCGCTGCCTTGTTCTGCGGACGCTTCGATTACACGCCGACAGGGCTGCTCGACGAAACCCATCTGCGCTTCTTCACCTGGGATTCGCTGGAGCGCATGCTCAACGCACAGGGCCTGGAGGTTGCCAGGCGCGAAGCCGTCAATGCCGGCGGAAACCACGAGCAGTTCCTTGAGTACTGGCAGCCTCTGCCGGAACCGATCAAGCACATGCTCAATCGACATCCCACCGCCAACGTGTTCCAGTTCGTGCTGGAGGCACGTCGCAGTGAAACGCCGCAGCGCCCGTGGCGAGTCGAGGATGCCGAAGCGCTGCAGCGCTGGGCCGATGAGGTGGCGGGTGGCTGAAGTGACCCTCGCAGGCCACGCTGCGCCGCCACGCGTGAGTGTGGTAATCCCGTCCTACAACCACGCGCGCTTCATCGGCAAGGCCATCCAGTCTGTGCTGGCACAGACGATGACTTCGCTGGAACTGATCATCATCGATGATGGTTCCAGGGACGATTCTGTGTTGGTTGCAACTGCCATGGCGGCAGAGGATGACCGGATAAGAGTGGTGCGCCAGGACAACGCGGGATCGCACGCGGCGATCAACCGCGGGCTGTCAAAATCACGGGGTGCATGGCTGGCGGTCCTCAACTCGGACGATATCTGGGAGCCTGAGCGGCTGGAGCAGATGCTCAAGCACGCCGAGCGCGAAGATGCGCAGTTCCTGTTCAGCGATATCCGCTTGATTGATGCCGATGGCGAGTTCATCGATGACCCGTCTCATTGGTGGAACTTCAGCGTGCAGCGTTTGCGCGAGCGCGTACGCAGCGAAGGCGTGGTGAACGGGCTGCTGTATGGAAACTTCACTGTTTCCACGTCGAACTTCCTGTTCCGCAGGGAGTTGCTGGCCAGCGTTGGCCAGTTCCGGCGCTTTCGCTACAACCTGGACTGGGATTACGCGCTGCGCTGCCTGGATACCGAGGGCGTGAAGGTGGAGTTCGTCGACCAGCGCCTGATGCGCTATCGGTTGCATGGTGACAACGCCATTCTCAGTGGCATGCCCGGCGCTGCGGCCGAGGCCCAGCTGATCACGCGGCAGATCTACCGTCGTCGGATGCATGCACCGCAGAGCCTGCTGCTCAGTCACCAGCGGCATGATCGCCTGTTGCGTCGCTACCTGCAGGGCCAGGTCAACAAGTACCGCGAGTCATTCCATGCAGTTGAAGCAGATCGCGATGCCCATGCCGAACTCCTGCAACAACGCCAGCGGTTGATCGAGGCGGAGCGGTGCCAGCTTGAGCAGGCCAGCGAAGCCGAGCGCCGGAAAGCGCAGGCGGTCGAAGCAGAGCTGCGTGAGGCGCTGAAAGTGCAGCAGGATCACCAGGAGTCGCTGGAGCAGGTGCACGCGGAATATCGCAAGCGTGCGCACGCCCAGCGCATGGAGGTATACAGCGATTCTCTGCGGGTGAGGTACGAGCGAGACCTGCAGCGTTGCCGCGAGGTGCGGATGCTGGAACACCTTGAAGGGCGAAACCTTCCAGGCTCTCCAGCCTACGGAATGCCGTTGAGCTTGCGCCAGCGCGTGTCGCGCGCCATCAGGAGCGCGCGCCGCATCAACGAATCCATCGGCTTCCTGCGCAATGGAGTCACGGCTGGTACGGTCCGTCATGTTGCGCGTGATCCTCTGCCGATCGTACCCCTGGTAGCAGATGTGGCGGTCCATCTGCACATTTTCTACCGTGATCTTGCCCCCGAACTGATCGCCGATGCGCTGCGCATACCGAACCTGCGCAAAGTGGTCATTACCGGGCCCTGGAGTCGCGAGGACTTCGACGGTCCGCTGGATGAACTGGTTGCGCGCGGTGTGGATGTGCAGATTCTGGTCGTCCCCAATCGTGGCAAGGACGTGGGCGGATTGCTGGCGGCGATCCGTGATGGAGGTCTCCTCGATTCGGATCTTGTGCTGAAGCTGCACTCCAAGAAGAGCCACAATCCGGAAAGCTACTTCCAGGCGATTTCGGCGTTGTTCGGGCAGGAAATACGCGATGGCGATCATTGGCGCCGCGCTCTGGTGCAGCCATTGACCGGCAGCACCTGGCAGATCAACAACGTGCTGAAACTTTTCCAGGATGATCCGGCGATCGGCATGGTAGGTGCACGACCGTTCATCACCAGCGTTCCCGATGCCAATGCAGCGCTCAGCCAAGCGGCGTACGAGCGCTTTGGTGTGCCGCAGGGAGCTCCGTTCGTGGCGGGCACGATGTTCTGGATTCGATCCTCATTGCTCCGGCCACTGCTCGAGCTTGGCCTGTCGCTCGATGAGTTCAGCCTGGACAGCAGGGAGGTTGAGGGCGGCCTGGAGCATGTGATGGAAAGGATGCTTGGCGCCCTGGTGATTGGGCGCGGCTTCGACATCTTTGGAGTGGAAGGATGAGCGCACTGTCCAATCGCACCGTTCCGGTCTTCATCATTTCCTACAACCGGGTCAGTTACATCAGGGACGTGATCGAGCGGCTGGAAGCGCTGGATTTCCAGAATCTCACCGTGGTCGACAATGCGTCGACCTACGAGCCGCTGCTGGACTATCTCAACCACAGTCCGCATCGCGTGGTCCGGCTCGACAAGAACTATGGCCATCTTGCGCTGTGGCGCAGTGGTCGTTTCGACGACATCATCCAGCGCGAGCGTTTCATCCTGAACGACAGCGATGTCATGCCGGCCCATGATTGCCCGTCCGACATCACCGAGCACCTGGCTGAGCTGCTGGAGCGCTATCCACGGCACAACAAGGCCGGCCTGTCACTGAGGATCGATGACCTGCCTGACCACTATGCGTTCAAGCAGCAGGTGATCGCCTGGGAATCGCCGTTCTGGCAGAACCTGCTGGAGGACGGCAACTATGAGGCGGCGCTTGATACCACATTCGCTCTCTACCGTCCTGGCGTCCACTGCGACGAGGAGCGTTGGTGGCGTTCGATCCGCACCGCACCGCCATACTCGGCGCTGCACTTGCCATGGTATCAGGACACCTCGCTGATCTCGGACGAGGACATGTTCTACCAGCAGGCGGTTGCCGGCATTTCCAGCCAGTGGAGTATCACCGACCCGGTACTGCTGAAGAAACAGAACACCGAGCTGCAGCACGAGATCGCAGCGCTCAAGCGTACAATCAGCGAGCTTCGCGGTGAGGTTGCGCCGGCGGGCTCAACGGCATGGCGCAACGCTGTCCGATCCACCCTGGGTGCCACCGGGCTGTTGCCGCTGGTGCGCCGCTTGCGCGACAACATGAAGAAGTGAATCCCATGATCGAATGCATCTTTACCTCCATCAACAACGGTTACCTGCCGAAGGCGCGCATCCTCGCCGCTTCGGTCCGCCGCCATCACCCTGAAGCCAAGATGGCGCTCATGCTGAGCGATCATCAGGACCCGGCCCTGGATTACTCCGATTTCGATATCGTCCTGACCCCGGATGATGTCGTCGAAGGTGTCGGTGAACTCCAGTCATGGTTGTTCGATCACACCGTGGTGGAATTGTGCACGGCGGTGAAGCCATTTGCGTTTGCGCACCTGTTCCGGAAGCATGGCTTTGCCAATGTCGTCTATCAGGATCCTGATACGGTGTTGTATGCACGGCTGGAGGAGCTGGAGCGCGAGATGGTCACCCATCCGATCGTGCTGACTCCGCATGTCTCGGTGCCTGCAACGGATACCGATGACCTGCAGGACGGAGAAATGCTCGGTTGCCTGCGCCATGGCGTGTTCAATCTGGGCTTCCTGGCCTTGACCCGTGAAGGAGAGGGGCCCGCTTTCCTGCAGTGGTGGCTGGACCGCTGTCGCGACTACTGTTTCGACGACAACCAGCGTGGGCTGTTCACTGACCAGAAGTGGGTGGACCTGGCTCCCTGCTTCTTCCAGACGCTGGGAATACTTCGCGTACCGTCCTACAACGTCGCGACCTGGAATCTCTACTACCGCGAAGTCAGCACCCGCGCGGACGGTACGATTGTGGTCAATGGCAGCTATCCGCTGCGCTTCTATCACTTCTCCGGTTTCGACATCGGTACCCACGAGAAGATGCTGGGCAAGCACGATGCGGGCAACACGACCTTGCAGACGATGACCCAGTGGTATACCTCGGAACTTGAGCGACTGAAGAATCCGGCGGGCCTGCCTGACAAGTACGGCGTGTTTGCCAACGGTCGCAAGATTCCGGCCGATTGGCGCCGCTACTATCGCAGCCAGCCCGCACTCAAGCGCATGATCCCGCGCCCGTACGAGCAGTACGAAGCAATCATCGCGCATTTTGACTCGGCGCCGGACGAGGTCGCACTGGATCCTTCCTCGTCGTCGCTGGAGCGTTTTGTTCGTCGTCGGCCGGGACTGGCTTCTTTGGTGCGCAAGGTTGTTCCGGCGTCCGTGATCCGTCGTCTGCGCGGTTGAGCTGCCCTTCCCTGCGCACAACAGGATGGTCTCGCAGGCAGGCGCTGCGATGACCATGCTGTTGTGCCTTGGTTGACGACGATCGGCCAGGCACCCGGTCCGGAGTGGCCCCCGGTTCTAGGGCAGAGGGCAGCCCGGCGTAGTGAGACGGCTGCCGTTGGTGGTATGGACCATCAGACAGCTCGCCCGCTTGCCGCTGCCGTCAACGGCTTCCCATAGTCCCACTTCAGCTGTGCCATCGATCCGGACATCGCCCCTGACATAGGTAAGCGCGTCAACCGGCACGTCGTGGTAGTCGTCGTCCCCGATGCCGGCCAAAGGCAGTTCGAAGCGATGCTCGCTGCCGTCCGAGCCCCATAGGCGCAGGCTCGCCTTGGCCTTCGGATCAGTGATGGCTTTCCTGACGTCCAGCAGGATGGAGACCGAATCGATGGCCGTATCCGGTGCCTGCGCTGCTTGTGGAAGTTGTAGTTGGGTGGGCGCGTCCGTGGCGATCGCCTGTCCCGCCTCCAGCGAGAACACTGGCGAGGCCTCAGGGCGTACCGGCTGCATGTAGTAGCGGTCGGCCAGCAGTTTCGCGGTGCCATAGCCTGAGATGAGCACCAGGCAGGCCAGCAGCGCGTGTGATGCCAGGTGCAGTGCACGCGGACGCGGTTGCGGCTGGGCCAGAAGCGCGTAGGACAGGCAGACGGCAGGAATCAGGAAGTAGCGTCCCTGTACGCCTTCGATCAGGTGCGAGCCGGGCTCGGTCCATTGCACCAGCAGGGCAAGGAAGGTCAGCAGGATAGCCGAGAAGCAGACGACCACCAGCAGAGTGCGGGCCAAGGCCAGGCTGCGCCAGGCACCGGTGGCAACGGACGTGACCACTGTCGCCAGGAAGACCGTACCGGCCCAGAGATAGAACGAGGCAGGGAAGCCGATGTCGAGCCAGCCCAGCACGCCCAGGAAGGACTCCCAGTATTCGCTCATGCGGACCGGGTGCGACCAGGTTACCCAGAGCATGTGCCACAGCTCGGATGGGTGGGTGAGGTAGTGCATCAGGCGCGCTGCGTGGTCTGCGTCGCGTGGTCCGGGGGCGTACACCGTTGTCTTGATCGTCACCGCCGTCCAGCCCAGTACGAACACTGCCAGGGCCAGGGCGATCCAGAAGCGACGGCGGCAGCGCCCAAACCATGCGGCAGCAAAGGGCAATGCGAGCATCGGCAGCATGTGCGCACGGCTTGCACAGACAAGCAAGGTCGCCACTGCCAGCGCGATGAAAACGCGGGGATCGGCCCGGCGTTCGTCGACGGCAAGACGCATGAAAGCAGAGACGGCGACGAAGGTCAGTCCGGTGGCAACCGGATCCAACACGGCACCGCCAAACTGGAACAGCGTCATGGGCAGCACTAGCAGGGCCAGTGCCCCCGCAGGTGGAGCAAAGATCCGGAATGCCAGGGCCAGCAGGGCGATGGCTGCGGCCAGCGAGAAGTAGCGGGCCAGCCGGTAGGAATCGGCCACGCTCCATCCCAGCACCCTGCCGGCGGCCAGTCCAATGGCCTGGGGCAGATAGACGGCGGGGAAGTAATAGGCGGTCCCGGAAGGGGCCTGGTACAGCGTCTCACCCGACCAGGCGATCGACTCGGAGTGGGCAAGCTCCTCTGCGGTCAGCTTCTGCGCGCGCTTGCCCACGAGTTGCGTGAACTGCTGCATGTAGGACAGTAGGCCGGTATCGACGTCGCCGCCGGAGGGGTTGCCATCGCGTGCATGCAGCAGGAGTTGGCCCTTGCTCAACAGATAGGCACGCTTGACGTGATCAAGTTCATCCGGCGTCTGGAACGAAGGGGTCAGCGCGGAGAGAACGATCGACAGCAGCGTCGCGAACGCAAGGAAGAATGGCCACAGTACAGGCTGCTGCGGCGGTAATGCCGTCCGGGTATCGGTCACGCGCTCGGGCCCCGCAGCGCCGAACGGGCCAGGCGGCGATGGATCGCGCGGCGGGGTGTGCTGGCGATGTCCTGGCCAAAGAATGCAAGTAACAGCTGCACACCGACCAGGACTGGCATGGCGGCGAGCATGACGGTGCCACTGCTGGCGACCTGGCCGCTGTCGATGCTGAACAACCAGTGCTTGATGCCGTAGGCAAGGCCGAACAGCGTGAAGGCAAGTCCGAGCGGAAGCTCCAGCGAAGCCAGCGTCAAGTTGCGCAAATAGTAGTTGTAGAACACGCGCTTGCCGAAGTTCGCCAGGTTCTTGCCAAGAAACTCGGTCATTACCTTGGAGATCTTCAGGTTGCTCACTTCATCACCGTAGCGGGCGTGCATCGGCACATCGACCACGACTGCGCGCAGCGTGTTGAGCCGGAACAGCATATCCGTCTCGAAGAAGTAGCGGCGGCTGATCTTGGCCAACGGCAGATGCCGCGCGACGTCGCGGTGGATGGCCGTGTAGCCGTTGGTGGGATCGAACAGGTCCCAATAGCCGGATGAGAGCTTGGTGAGGAATGACAGGCCGCCGTTGCCGAACAGGCGCAGCGCAGGCATCTGCTGGATCTGTTCCAGATCGAAGAAACGATTGCCCTTGGTGTAGTCCGCTTCGCCGGCTACGATCGGTGCCACGAAATCCGGGATCAGCGCTGGATCCATCTGGCCATCCCCATCCACCTTGACAATGACATCCATGCCGTCTTCGATCGCGGCACGGTACCCCGTCATGACTGCTCCGCCCACGCCCTGATTCTCGGCATGCCGCAACACTTTCACGCGCGGATCCGTCGAGTGGGCTTCGATGTAATCACCACTGCCCACCGGGCAGCAGTCATCGACGGCATAGATGCGGGCAACTTCATCACCGATGCCGGCGATGACATCAAGAATGTGCTCCTTGACCTTGTAGCAAGGAATCACAATCGCAATCTGTACGGTCATTCAATGATCCAGGTGGTTTGCAGGGCTGGGCATGTGTGGCGTCTGCCGTGCTTGGGCAAGCACGTGGGAGCCAGCGCCAGGCGCGCTGGCCCCAACATGATTCAGCAGGACGGTACCAGCTTCAACCCAGCGCCGCTTCCAGCTCCGGCAGGATCGCAAACAGATCCCCCACCAGGCCGATATCGGCAATCTCAAAGATCGGCGAATCCGGATCCTTGTTGATCGCCACGATCGTGCCGGCATCCTTGATGCCGGTCAGGTGCTGGATCGCACCGCTGATACCCACGGCCACGTACAGTTCCGGCGCGATGATCTTGCCGGTCTGGCCCACCTGCAGGTCGCTGGGCACGTAGCCGGCATCGACCGCGGCACGCGAGGCACCGACGGCGGCACCGAGCTTGTCGGCCAGCTGGAAGATGACCTTGAAGTTTTCTTCCGAACCGACGCCGCGGCCACCGGAGACCACGCGCTTGGCGCTCTGCAGGTCCGGGCGGTCGCTGGCACCAGCGGCGAGGCCGACGAAGCGGGTGTGGGTCGGCAGGACAGCATCGACGCTGGCTGCTTCGATGGCGGCGCTGCCGCCCTGGGCCGCTTCCGGCCACGAGGCGGCACGCACGGTGGCGACCACGATCTGGTCGGCCGGGGCTTCCACGGTGATGATCGCGTTGCCGGCGTAGATCGGGCGCTTGAAGGTGTGGCTGCCTTCAACGCTCATCAGGTCGGAGACCTGGTTGACGCCGAGCAGGGCGGCCACGCACGGCATCAGGTCCTTGCCGAAGGTGGTCGACGGGCCGAACACGTGGGTGTAGCCCTTGGCCAGCTGCGCGATCTGCGGCGCCAGCACCTGCGCGATGGGCTGCGCGTTCGCAGCGTTGGCCACGCTCAGGACCTTGGCGACGCCGGTGATCTTCGCGGCCTCGGCGGCAACGGCGGCCGGGTCGGCGGCCAGCACCAGCACGTCGATGCTGGCACCGCCGATGGCGGCAGCAGCGCTGACGGTCTTGGCGGTGGCGGCGTTGAGCTTGCCGTCGTGGTGCTCGGCGATGACGAGAATCTTGCTCATTACAGCAGCCCCTTCTGCTTGAGTGCGGCCACCAGTTCGGCCGCGTCCTTGACCATCACACCCTTGCTGCGCTTGGACGGTGCGGCGTACTGGGTGGTCTTGAAGGTGTCGGCGGCTTCAACGCCGAGGTCGGCCAGCTGCAGGGTCTCCAGCGGCTTGGCCTTGGCCTTCATGATGTCCGGCAGCTTGATGAAGCGCGGCTCGTTCAGGCGCAGGTCGGTGGTGACCACCGCCGGCAGATCGACTTCCAGCGTTTCCAGGCCGGCGTCGACTTCGCGGGTCACCGTGGCCTTGCCGTCGGCAATGTCCAGCTTGCTGGCGAAGGTCGCCTGCGGGCGGCCCCACAGCGTGGCCAGCATCTGGCCGGTCTGGTTGGCGTCGTCGTCGATGGCCTGCTTGCCCAGGATCACCAGGTCCGGCTGTTCCTTCTCGATCAGCTTGAGCAGGGTGCGGGCGGCGGTCAGCGGCTGGATGGCCTGGTCGGTGACCACATGGACGGCACGGTTGGCGCCCATGGCCAGGCCGTTGCGCAGGTGCGCCTGGGCATCGGCCGGGGCGATGGTGGCAACCACGACTTCCGTGGCGATGCCCTTGTCGCGCAGGCGCAGGGCTTCTTCCAGCGCGATTTCATCGAAGGGGTTGGGGGACAGCTTGACGCCGTCGGTGACCACGCCGGAACCGTCCGGCTTGACCTGAATGCGGACGTTGTAGTCCACCACGCGCTTGTACGCGACGAGGATTTTCATCTGGTACGGGGTCCTTCAATAACGGGGAGAACGTCCGGTCCTGCAACAGCAACCGGTTCGGGGGTGGGATCCCGATTCTAGCCGGGTTGGGGTGACCATGCGAATGCGTATGGTGGATTCCGCGGCACGGCGGGGGCGCGCATTTCCGGATCTCCCGGCGCCTGTATATGCTGGATGACCTTGAACTGCTTGCGCAGGCGCGCGACCGCGCCCGGATGCGCAGGCCGCATGTTGCAATGCAACTGAACCATGCCCCTTGCTGTCCCACCAGGAATCGTCCATGCCCCGTTCTGCCGCTGTACTGACCCCCACCGTGATCGCGATGATCCTGGTCACATTGGCCATGCTGGCCAGCGGGCAGGTGCTGTTCAAGCTGGCCTCCTCGCAGCTGTCGTTCAGTCGCCCCGCCAGCTTCTTCTCCGGCACCCTGATTCTCGCGTTGTTCGTGTACGGCGCAGCCACACTGCTGTGGTTGGCGGTTCTGGCGCGTGTGCCGCTTTCGGCCGCATTTCCGTTCTATGGCCTTACGTTCCTGCTGGTGCCCGCGTTCTCCTGGTGGCTTCTGCATGAGCCGATCCGGCCGCAGACCTGGGCAGGATCGGTGGTGATACTCATCGGTGTAGTGATTTCTTCCTGGAGTGGTCGCGGCAGTTAGTTCGGCCCAAGGCATTTGACACCATCAGGTTCGCCGGTACGCTCTGCTCACTAGGCGCATGACTGCGCGGAAAGAACCTGAGGGGAAGACGGTGATTCGACGTGATGAACTCTGCCCAGGCTGTCATTCCACGCTCGAGGTGGGCCTCCGGCCATGGCACCGCGTCTGCGCCAACTGTACCTACGAAGGAAGCACACTCAGCGTCGATATCGACATCGATGGCAGCGTTGAAGTCGTCGATGAAGCCATGCGCGAGGAAGGGCTGGAACACCTGCGGCAACGCAATTTCCAGACATTGACCGCAGATCTGGGGACGCGGATCGCACCTGCCGATGGCATGCGCCCGCGCTTGCTGGACGTCGGATGCGCCCACGGTTGGTTTCTGGAGGCGACCCGGCCACATTTCGACGTGGTTGGAATCGAGCCCGATACCCGGATCGCGGCGATCGCCGAAGCCAAGGGCCTGGACGTGCGCAAGGGTTTCTTCCCTGACGCCCTGGCGGACGGTGAACGATTCGACGTGATCATCTTCAACGATGTCCTGGAACACATTCCCGACATCGATTCTGCGCTCGTGGCCTGCACCCGCCACTTGACTCCCGGAGGCTGGATCGTTGTCAATGCTCCGGCCCGGACGGGGGTGCTTTACCGTATATCCAAGGCAATGGCCGGCCTCGGGATGCCGGCCTCTTTCGACCGCATGTGGCAGAAGGACTTTCCCTCGCCGCATGTCCATTATCTGGACGACGCCAGCGTGGCCGCCATCGCCGCGCATCACGGCCTGCGCGTGTCCGATGTCCGCACCTTGCCGTCAATGAGCAATCACGGGCTGTACGCCCGCATCCGCACAGACCGCAGCGTTTCGTTCCTCAAGGCGGTGGCGCTCACGTCGGTGCTGACCCTGGCCAGCCCGGTCCTGTCCATGATGCCCGCTGACATCAAGGTCTGGCTGCTTCAGGTTGCCTGAACCCTTACCAGCGCTCTCTGTGCCGCGGCGGGGCCGTTCAATGCGCCAGTGCGCAGTCGTTGTATCCTTCTGCCTTGGAATCCGGCTGCCCACACGCGGTTGGTATGGAAATTTCAACAGGAGAACAGGTAGTGCCCACATGGCTTGTCACCGGCGGTGCCGGATTCATTGGCGGTAACTTCGTTCTCGAGGCCGTCGCACGCGGCGTCAAGGTCGTCAATCTCGACGCCCTGACCTATGCCGGCAATCTGAAGACCCTGTCCAGCCTGGACGGCAACCCGAACCATGTGTTCGTGCAGGGTGACATCGGCGACAGCGCCCTGGTCACCCGCCTGCTGGCCGAACACCAGCCGGACGCGGTGCTCAATTTCGCCGCCGAGAGCCACGTCGACCGTTCCATCGATGGCCCGGGTGCGTTCATCCAGACCAATGTAGTGGGGACCCTGGGCCTGCTGGAAGCCGTGCGTGATTACTGGAAGGCGTTGCCGGCCGAGCAGGGCGCGGCCTTCCGCTTCCTGCACGTGTCCACCGACGAGGTGTACGGCACCCTGGGCGAGACCGGCAAGTTCAGCGAAACCACGCCGTACGCCCCGAATTCCCCGTATTCGGCGTCGAAGGCCGCTTCGGACCACCTGGTGCGTGCCTTCCACCACACCTACGGGCTGCCGGTGCTGACCACCAACTGCTCCAACAACTACGGCCCGTATCACTTCCCGGAGAAGCTGATCCCGCTGGTGATCGCCAAGGCGCTGGCCGGCGAGCCGCTGCCGGTGTACGGCGATGGCAAGCAGGTGCGCGACTGGCTGTTCGTTTCCGACCACTGTGAGGCGATCCGCACCGTGCTGGCCAAGGGCAAGGTCGGCGAGACCTACAACGTCGGCGGCAATTCGGAAAAGCAGAACATCGAAGTGGTGCAGGCGATCTGCGCCCTGCTGGACCAGCGCCGCCCGCGCGCGGATGGCCAGCCGCGCAGCAGCCAGATCACCTATGTCACCGACCGCCCCGGCCATGATCGCCGCTATGCGATCGATGCGTCCAAGCTGAAGAACGATCTGGGCTGGGAACCGGCCTACACCTTCGAGCAGGGCATCGCCTTTACCGTCGACTGGTACCTGGACAACCAGGACTGGGTCAAAGGCGTGCTGGACGGCAGCTACCGTCTGCAGCGCATCGGCACTGCGGCCTGAACCCTGGAGACGACATGACGCAGCGTAAAGGCATCATCCTCGCCGGCGGCTCCGGCACCCGGCTGTATCCGATCACCAAGGGCGTCAGCAAGCAGCTGCTGCCGGTGTACGACAAGCCGATGATCTACTACCCGCTCAGCGTGCTGATGCTGGCGGGCATCCGCGAAGTTCTGATCATCAACACCCCGCACGAGCAGGCGCTGTTCCAGCAGCTGCTGGGCGACGGCTCGCAGTGGGGTATGGACATCCAGTACGCGGTGCAGCCGAGTCCGGACGGCCTCGCCCAGGCCTACCTGATCGGCCGCGACTTCGTCGCCGGCAAGCCGAGCTGCCTGGTGCTGGGCGACAACATCTTCCACGGCCACGGCCTGCGCGAAGTGCTGCGCAACGCCGACCAGCGAGAGCAGGGCGCGACCGTATTCGGTTACTGGGTCAACGACCCGGAACGTTACGGAGTAGCCGAGTTCGATAAGGACGGCAGGGTCATCGATCTGGTCGAGAAGCCGGAGAATCCGCGTTCGAACTACGCGGTCACCGGCCTGTACTTCTACGATGGCAATGCCAGCGACTATGCGGCCGAGCTCAAGCCGTCGCCGCGTGGCGAGCTGGAGATCACCGATCTGAACCAGCGCTACCTGCGCGAGGGCCACCTGCACCTGGAGGCCCTCGGCCGTGGCTATGCCTGGCTCGATACCGGCACGCACCAGTCGCTGCTGGAGGCCTCCAACTTCATCGAGACCATCCAGACCCGCCAGGGCCTGCAGGTCTGCTGCCCGGAAGAAATCGCGTTCGGCAAGGGCTGGATCAACGCCGAGCAGCTGGAAGCACTGGCTGCGCCGCTGATCAAGAATGGCTACGGCCAGTACCTGCACAAGCTTGCCCTGCGTGGAGTCGTTCCGTGAAAGTGATTGAAACCAAGTTGCCCGGTTGCGTGGTGATCGAGCCGGCGGTGTTTGGCGATGCCCGCGGCTATTTCTTCGAAACCTGGAATGCCGAGCGCTTCGCCGCGCTGGGCCTGCCCGATCGCTTCGTGCAGAGCAACGTGTCGACGTCCGCGCAGGGCGTACTGCGCGGACTGCATTACCAGTGGCCGCGCCCCCAGGGCAAGCTGGTCAGCGTGCTCGAAGGCGAGGTCTACGATGTGGCCGTCGACATCCGTCGCGGCTCGCCGACCTTCGGCCAGTGGGAAGCGGTGGTGCTGAGCGCGGAGAACAAGAAGCAGTTCTGGATTCCGGAGGGCTTCGCGCACGGCTTCGCTGTGCTGTCCGAGCGTGCGGTGTTCAGCTACCTGTGCACCGAGGTTTACCTCAAGGACTTCGATGCCGGCGTGCGCTGGAACGATGCGGACATCGCCGTGGACTGGCCGGTCAGTGCCCCGACCTTGTCGGCCAAGGACGAGAACGCGCCATTCCTGAAGGACATTGCTGAAGACCGCCTGCCGGTCTACGTGCCATGACCGTGCTGGTGTTCGGTGGCAATGGCCAGGTCGGCCAGGAGCTGCTGCGCGCGCTGGTGCCGCTGGGCAAGGTGGTCGCGACTACCCGCAGCGGCCAGCTGCCGGACGGCAGTGCGTGCGAAACGGCCGACTTCGGCCAGCCCGACAGCCTGCCGGCACTGCTGGATCGCGTGCAGCCGTCGCTGGTGGTCAATGCGGCCGCCTACACCGCCGTTGACCGAGCAGAGCAGGACGCTGATGCGACCTTCGCTGCCAACGCGCAGGCGCCGGGCGCAATCGCGCGCTGGTGCGCGGCCCACGGCGTGCCGTTCGTACACTATTCGACCGACTACGTGTTCGATGGCCAGGGCAGCGCGCCCTACCGCGAGGACGAGCCGACCGCACCGCTGGGCGTGTATGGCACCAGCAAGCGCGATGGCGAGGACGCGGTGCGTGCGGCCGGTGGCCGCCATCTGATTTTCCGCACGGCGTGGGTGTATGCCTCGCACGGCGCGAATTTCCTGCGCACCATGCTGCGCGTCGGGGCCGAGCGCGATGCGTTGCGGGTGGTGGCCGACCAGGTCGGCACGCCGACGCCTGCCGCGCTGATCGCCGATGTCACCCTGCAGGCGTTGCAGCATCCCGGGCAGCTGTCCGGGACCTGGCACCTGACCGCCAGCGGCCAGACCAGCTGGCATGGTTTTGCCGAGGCGATCTTCGCCGAAGCGTTGGCTACCGGCGTGTTGGCCAAGGTGCCGACGGTCGAGGCGATTCCCAGCTCCGAGTATCCGACCCCGGCCAAGCGCCCGGCCTGGTCGGTGCTGGACAACCGCAAGCTGCAGCAGGATTTCGGCATCGTGCTGCCGACCTGGCAGGATGGCCTGAAGCGGGTGATGGCGGAGATTGCCTGATGGCCGTAGCGCCGGGCCATGCCCGGCGATGCAGCGCGGCCGGGCCGATCAGGAACGGGTCAGAGCCCGCTGCGCAGCAACGGGTTCCGACCCCGGGCAAACCTCAGCTGCGCCCGTAGGTATCCTCGAAGCGAACGATGTCATCCTCGCCCAGGTAGCTGCCCGACTGCACTTCGATCAGTTCCAGCGGCAGCTTGCCCGGGTTGCGCAGGCGGTGGGTCACGCCCAACGGAATGTAGGTGCTCTGGTTCTCGCTGAGCAGGATCACTTCATCGCCACGGGTCACCTCGGCGGTGCCGCTGACCACGATCCAGTGCTCGGCGCGATGGTGGTGCATCTGCAGGCTGAGCGTGCCACCGGGCTTGACCGTGATGCGCTTGACCTGGAAGCGCTCGCCGTTGTCGATCGAATCGTAGGCGCCCCATGGGCGATAGACCTTGCGATGCCAGGTGGCCTCGCTGCGGCCTTCGGCCTTGAGCTGTGCCACCACGGTCTTGACCTCCTGCATGCGGTCGGCCTGGCCCACCAGCACCGCATCGTCGGTCTCGACCACGATCACGTCATCAAGGCCGACCATGGCCACCAGGCGCTGGCCGTAGGCATAGGTATTGCGGCAGTCGATGGCGATCACGTCGCCCTGGTGCGCGTTGCCATCGCCGTCCTGCTGCGAGACGTCGCGCAGCGCAGTCCACGATCCGACATCGTTCCAGCCCGCATCCAGTGGAATCACCACCGCGTCGGCGGTCTTCTCCATCACCGCGTAGTCGATCGAATCGGACGGAACGGCAGTGAAGGCGTCCTTGTCCAGGCGGGTGAAGTCGGCATCTCGGCGCGCCTGCTGCCAGGCCTGGCGGCTGCCAGCCAGCATCGCGGGCTGGAAGCGTTCCAGCTCCTGCAGGTAGCGCGAGGCCTTGAACAGGAACATGCCACTGTTCCAGTAATACTGGCCGCTGCTGACGTAGCCGGTCGCGGTGTCCAGGTCCGGCTTCTCGACGAAGCGCTCGACCGCGCGCAGGCCCTGGCCATCGGCGGCCTTGATGTAGCCATAGCCGGTTTCCGGGCCGGTCGGCACGATACCGAAGGTCACCAGCTTGCCGGCCTGGGCAGCGCCGGCCGCCGCCTGCACGGCGCTGCGGAACGCAGTCTCGTTGGTGATCACGTGATCGGAGGGCAGCACCAGCAGCAGGGCGTCGGCACCGTCGCGGGTGGCCTCCAGCGCGGCCACCGCGATCGCCGGGGCCGTGTTGCGGCCGACCGGCTCGAGGATGATCGCGGCCGGCTCGGCGCCAACCTGCTGCAGCTGCTCGGCGGCGACGAAGCGATGCTCTTCGTTGGCGATCACCAGCGGTCCGCGCGCGGCGATCGGCGCGACACGCTTCCAGGTGGCCTGCAGCATCGTCAGTTCACCCGCCAAGGGCAGGAACTGCTTCGGATACGCCTCGCGCGACAGTGGCCACAGGCGGGTACCGGATCCACCGGACAGGATGACGGGCTGGATGCTGCTCATGCGTTCCTCGGTTACTGCTGGATGAGGCGGGAGATGTCGTCGGTGCGCGCCTGCATCAGCGCGGCATCGCCCCGGGCTTCAACATTCAGGCGCAGCAGCGGCTCGGTGTTGGAGCTGCGCAGGTTGAAGCGCCAGTCGCCGAAGTCGGCACTGATGCCATCGGTGTGGTCCAGGGTGGGCGACTGCGCCGCGAAGTGCTCCATCACGCGCGCGACAGCGGCCTTTGCATCGGTGACCTTGAAGTTGATCTCGCCGCTGCAGGGGTAGGCCGCCATGCGGTCTTCGACCCAATCGGCCAGCGAGCGCCCGCTTTCGGAAACCAGCTGGGCGATCAGCAACCACGGGATCATGCCGGAGTCTGCATAGGCGAACTCGCGGAAGTAGTGGTGGGCGCTCATCTCGCCGCCGTACACCGCGTCTTCGGCGCGCATCTTTTCCTTGATGAAGGCGTGGCCGCTCTTGCACTGCACCGGTACGCCGCCGGCCTGTTCGACCATGTCCACGGTGTTCCAGACCAGGCGCGGGTCGTGCACGACCTTGCCGCCGGGGTTGCGCGCCAGGATTGCCTTGGCCAGCAGGCCGACCAGGTAGTAGCCCTCGATGAAGCGGCCGGTGTGGTCGAAGAAGAAGCAACGGTCGAAGTCACCATCCCAGGCAATGCCGAAATCGGCGCCGTGTTCGCGCACCGCGTCGGCAGTGGCGGCGCGGTTCTCCGGCAGCAGCGGGTTGGGAATGCCGTTGGGGAAGCTGCCGTCCGGTTCGTGGCAGATGCGGATGAATTCGAACGGCAGGTGCGGTGCCAGCAGGTCGACGATGGCACCGGCGCCGCCGTTGCCGGCGTTGACCACCAGCTTCAGTGGGCGCAGCTTGCCAGCATCGACATAGCTCAGCAGATGCTGGATATACGCGCTCTTGTCGTGCCGGGCGCTCTGCGCGGCACGCGGCGGTTGCGCCTCGGACGTGTCGGCGGCGACCGCATCGGAAATCGCGAACAGGCCGGTATCGGAGCTGATCGGCCGCGCGTTCTCCTTGACCAGCTTCATGCCGTTGTAGTCCATCGGGTTGTGGCTGGCGGTGACCATCACGCCGCCGGCCGCGCCCAGATGGTCGGTCTGGAAATAGACTTCTTCCGTGCCGCACAGTCCGATGTCGATCACCTCGCGCCCGGTACCGCGCAGGCCTGCGGCCAATGCATCCTGCAGCGCGGGGCTGGTCAGGCGCACGTCGTGGCCCAGTACCACCGGGCCCGGTGCAAGCTGCGCCGCCAGCGCCACGCCGATGCGGCGGGCCAGATCTTCGTTCAGTTCTTCCGGCACGCGGCCGCGGATGTCATAGGCCTTGAAGGCGGGCAGGGGCATCGATCGGGATCCTGGGTGAGGTCAGCGCCGTAGTTTACGGCCATGGATGTGTGGGAAGCGTTTTCCGCAAACGGCACCCCGGGAGCAGTCATCGGAACGACAGGTACTTGTGGCCGAAGTAGCTGGACACCACTGGCACCGCCACGCCCACCACGTGGGCGATCTCCAGGCGCAGCACGTCCACGCCCAGCCATGGCAGCAGGTGGTAGGCCAGCACGGTGGAAACCAGCCATGTCTGGGCCACCGCGAACAGGTTGACCAGCACGAAGTAGAACGCCGAGTGGTGCAGGGGCCGGGTGCTGCCGGAAAACACCAACCAGCGGGTCAGCACGAAGGCGGTGACCATGCCGGTGAGGTAGGCGGCGATGATCGCCGGGGTGAACGGCATCCAGTGGCTGTACAGCATTCGCGACAGGATGTTGGCCAGCGCAGCGATGCCGCCGGCCAGCAGGAACAGCAGGAACGGGCGGGACAGGGTCACGCCACCGCCTCGCGGGCCATGGCACGCCCGAAGCCGATGCTCTCGGAGATGCCGCGGTCTTCGGGGTAGTAGTGCGAGGTATCGGCCACCCACAGTCCTTCCACCGGCAGCCGGCGCGGCGGCTGCCGGTCCAGGAAGCCCGGCTCGCAGATCGGCTGCGCGTGGCGGTAGCGGCTGACCCGCACGTCGATGAAGTCATCCGCGCCCAACTGCGGATTGATCATGCACAGGTAGCGGCGGACCTTGTCGGCGAACACGTCGTCGCTGTCGCCATAACGCTCGTGCTCGCCGGGCATGTAGAACGGCACGTAGACGATATGGGCATCCATCGGGCGCAGGTTGGTGTACTCGACGATGCCGGGGATGTCCATGTCCGGGTCGTTGGTGTTGACCCAGAAGTTGGCCGAGACCGGCCTGCGCAGCTTGGCGATCACGCAGACCACCGCAATGTTGTTCAAGGCGCGGAACTTCGCCAGGATGGACTCCGGCAGGTCCGGCGCCAGGCGTGGCACGAACGGCAGCGGTACCGTGGAAATGACCTTGTCGAAGGTCAGATGCTCGCCGCCGACCTGGACACCGCGTACGCGGCCGTCCTCGATCACGATGCGTTGCACCGGGCTGGACAGCCGCACCTCGCCACCATGGCGCAGGATGTCCGCATGCAGGGCATCGAGCAGGGTGGATGAACCGCCTTCCAGATACCCGAGCTTTTCGCGCATCAGGCTGTAACGGGAGCGCCCGATGCGCCGGATCCGGCTCCAGATCCAGGCCGCGGACAGGTTGCCGGCATAGTCGTAGAACTTGTAGTCGAACAACCGGCGCCACAGCGTTTCGTAGGCTTCGGCGCCAACCCAGCGGCGGATCCAGGAGGAGGCTTCAACGTGGTCCAGCGGGCGCCAGTTGTTGCGACGCGTGCACAGGAAAGCATGCAGGCCGTAACGGATCTTCGCCATCATCCCCAGGCCCCTGAAGCGCAGCAGGGCGATCGGATTGCCCCATGGCTGCAGGCGCTTGCCGAACCAGTAGCCCATGCGGGTCTCGGTCCAGCGCATGCGTTCGCCCAGCCCCAGCTCGTCGAGCACGGTCAGGAAATCGTGATCGGAGGTGCAATGGAAATGGTAGTAGCGTTCGATCGGCATGCCGCCGAAGTCGAAGCTCGCGGTCATTCCGCCAACCCGGTCATCGGCTTCGAATACCACGGGCTGATGGCCGTCGCGGGCCAGCTGGTAGGCCACGGCAAGGCCCATCGGGCCGGCGCCGAGAACGGCGATGCGCTCGCTCATGATCAGAACTCCAGGGCGATGTCGCCGTACTCGGGGTCGTTGAAGGTGGCGTCGATGGCCTGCGCGAAGGGCGTCGGCCGTACGTTGAAGATCGAAGGCCAGTCGATGACTTCGAACTCATCATGGGCCACCAGTGCCTGCAGCTGCGCCGCGGTGAACGGTGGGTCGCGGTCGAACAGCGCCCAGGTCCTCAGCAGCAGGTGGAACAGGCGGTAGGGGATGTGCAGCAGCAGGGTGCGGGCACGCGTGCTGCGCTTGATCTGGCGGATGATGTCGATGTAATCGACCTTCTCCAGGCCGGTGATGTTGTAGCGCTGGCCAGCAATGCGCGAGCGCAGGCAGCTGGCGATGATGGTGGCGAAATCGCCGGCATACAGTGGCTGGCGCATGTAGCGTCCATCGCCAGGAATCGGAAATACCGGAACCCTGCGCATGAAGCGCGACAGCCATCCCAAGTGCTTGCGGTCGAACCAGCCGAACATCAGGGTCGGGCGCAGGATGACCGCAGGGATGCCGCGCGCGGCGACCCGTTGCTCCTGCTCACGCTTGGTGCGGGTGTAGTCGTCATCGGCCACCGAACAGACCACCGAGGAGCTGACGTGCACCGTGTAGGGCACGGCGTGACGCTCGATGGCATCGAGGATGAGGTCGGTGGCAGTGATGTTGTTGCGCACGAATGGCAGAGGATCGGTGCCGCCGATCTGCGCCTGCAGCATCACCACGGCGTCGGCACCAGCGAAATGGCGCTCCCAGGTGCCCGGCTCTGCCAGGTCGGCGTGTTCGGTCACCACATCCGGATGCAGACGCGCGAGTACCTCGAGATTGGCAGCGTGCTTGTCGATCACCACCAGTCGGCGGTAGCCCTGGCGCTTGAGGATGGCGACCAGGTTCTGGCCGACCAGGCCGGCACCACCGGGAATGATGATCTTCTGCTCCAGCTCGGAGTCCGTTGCAGTGCTCACAGCGAGATCCTGTTGAACAGGGCCTGCGGCAGCAGGCGGATCACCGTCATGATCAACCGCCAGAAGCCCGGGGCATACAGCACCGGGGTGCCGCGCCCGATGCCGGCGACGATGCGGCGCGCGACCTGGTCCGGCGTTGCCCACAATGGGCCCTTGCGCAGGTGGGCCGTCATCGGCGTGTCGACGAAGCCCGGACGAATGTCGACCACCGCCACGCCCTGCTTGGCCAGGCGTTGGCGCAGGCCACTCAGGTAGGTACTGACCGCAGCCTTGGCGGCGCCGTAGACGTAGTTGCTCTGGCGGCCGCGGTCGCCGGCCACCGAAGTGATCACCGCCAGCGTGCCGCTGCCGGCGTCGGCCAGCCGATTGGCCACAGGCCCCAGCAAGGCCAGCGTCGAGCTGCCGTTGGTGGCGAACTCGGCCATGCAGGTTTCCACCGAGGCCTCACACGCTGCCTGATCGGGCAGCGTGCCATGTGCAACCAGCACCACGTCCACCCGCCCCAGCGCCTGCCAGGCCTGCGCCAGCAGCTCGGCGTGGGCGGCCAGATCGTTGATGTCCATCGAAGAAGTGTGCGTGGCGCGTGCACCGCGCACGCGCAGGTCGTCGGCGATGGCGGCGAGCCGTTCGGAACGGCGAGCAACCAGGAACAGCGCCGCGCCGCGTGCGGCATAGCGCCGTCCGACGGCTTCGGCGATCGCGGACGTGGCGCCGATGATGAGGACGTTCTGCATGCTTACTCCGTCACCCGGCGCCAGAAGCCGGACGAGAAACGTGGATCGATGAATCGGCTGAAGTCCTGCCAGCGCGGGTACGCCTGCTGGAATGAGGCGGCGGTCATCCGCGCATCCTTGGCCGGGTACTGGGCACCGTCGGCGGCATCGACGATCTGGTCCAGGCGCCGCAGCAGGGCCCACAGTGCCTCGCCGGTATTGGGGAAGTCCAGGGCCAGGGTGGTACCCGGGCGCGGAAAGGACAACATGCCAAGGGACGGCCGCGTACCGAACTGCTTGAGCACCGCCAGGAACGAACCCTGGCCACTGCGGGCGATTTCCTGCAGCAGGGCGGGAACTCCATCCGCGGCCGCGTGCGGTGGCAGCACGCACTGGTACTGCACGAAGCCAGCCGGACCATACATCCGGTTCCACTGGCTGATGCCATCAAGCGGATAGAAAAAGGGCAACAGGTGTGAGACGTGGCGCCGGCGTTGCGCCGGCTGGCGCCAGTAATAGAGCGTATTGAACGGGCGCAGAGTGAGCCGGTTGACCAGTGATATCGGTGGTATCAGCGGCATCGACCACTGCCGCCGGGGCGTGGCTGGACGTTCGTCGGCCGGCTGCGCGGCATGGTTGGCACGGGTGAAATGCCCGCGGCCGAGGGCGCGGCCACGTGCCAGGCAGTCGATCCAGGCCACGCTGTACTCGTGGCTTTCGCTGCTGTCCTGTGACAGCGCAAAAAAATCTGCCAGGCTGGAGAAACGGATGGTCTCCACCTCCAGACAGCTGCCCGGCACGCGGCGCAGCAGCAGCTCGGCGTGGGTGATCACTCCGGTCAGGCCAAGCCCACCGAGGGTGGCTTCGAACCAGCCGTCGCCATTGCCAGGACGGCACACGTGGCGTTCGCCGTCGCTGCGCAGCAGCTCGAAGGACAGCACGTGGTGACCGAAGCTGCCGGCCAGATGATGATTCTTGCCATGCACATCATTGCCGATCGCACCGCCCACGGTGACGTGACGCGTGCCTGGGGTAACCGGAAGGAACCAGCCTTGCGGCAGAACGAGCGCGATGATCTCACCCAAGGTGACGCCAGCTTCGCACTGCAGCCGTCCGCTGGCCGGGTCAAAGGCGATGAAGCGGTCCAGACCGCGACATTCCAGCAGGGTGGCCCCCGGATTCTGGCAGCTGTCGCCATAGCTGCGTCCGTTACCATGCGGCAACGCAGTGCCCTCGAAGGTTGGCAGCGTGGCGAGCCGATCGTGCACCCTGATCAGCGACTGTGGCGCGCGCGGATACCGCCCCCAGGAATGCGCGTCGGCCCGCATCAGATCGCCACCAGGGCAAACCCGGCGCACAGCACGGCCACCACCTGGCTGGGCCGATCCGTGGCGGCAAACACGATCGGGTCATCGTGCATGTTGCCGCGATGGGCTATCACCCAGGCGCGGCTGACCCAGTACAGCAGGACCGGGCAGATGAACCACAGCAGCTTCGGGTTGCGGTACAGCTCCACGCTATCGGGGCTGTTGATGTACAGCGCCATCACCAGCACGGCGCAATAGCCGGCGGCAGCGCCCAGCGACTGCAGCAGCGGCAGGTCTTCCACGCCGTAGCCACGGCCGTTGGCGCGGGTCTTGCCACGTGCCAGCACCGCGTGCAGTTCGGTATAGCGCTTGAGCAGAGCCAGCGAGAGGAAAATGAACATGCTGAAGGCCAGCAGCCAGAACGACAGTTCCGCACCGATGGCCACGGTTCCGCCGATGATGCGCAGGGTGTAGAGGCTGGCCAGCAGCACCACGTCGAGCATGACGATGCGCTTCAGCCGCAACGAATAGGCGACGGTCAGCACGTAGTAGCCCGCCAGCACTGCGGCGAATGCCGGGCCGCAGGCCAGTGCAACGGCCAGCCCGCACAGCGTCAGCAGCGGGCCCGCAATCAGGCCGTGCAGCAGCGGCAAGCGGCCGGCAGCAAAAGGGCGATGGCGCTTGCGCGGATGGCGGCGATCTGCATCAAGGTCGAGCAGGTCGTTGAGTACATAGACGCCGGAGGCGCACAGGCTGAAGGCCGCAAAGGCCAGCAGCGCATCGGCCACTGCCGGTGCTTCCAGGAAGCGGTGGGCGGTCAACAGCGGAACGAACACCAGCAGGTTCTTCAGCCACTGGTGCGGACGCAGTGCCTTCAACCACGCCTGCGGCCTGGACGGTGCAGGCCAGTGCCCCAGTACCTGCGTGCGTTGCGCTGCGGCGCCCGCCAGTGCGCTGCCGTTGTTGACCACCCAGGCACCTGCAGCGCGGGCCCAGACCACCAGATCGACCGTGCCATTGCCGGCGTAGTCGAAACCACGCTCGCCGAAGGCATCCACCAGGGCCTGTGCCTTGTGCGTGCCGGACAGGTTGCGCTGGCCATCGCTGGCGATCACCTGCTCGAACAGGCCCAGGTGTGCGGCGATCGGCGCGACCAGCAGCTGGTCCGAGGCGGTACACAGCACCCGCGGGCGCTGCGCCGTGTCGCGCAGCAGTTCCAGAACTTTCGGGTTGTAAGGCAGGCGGCGTGGATCGATGGTGACGCGTGCAGCGATCTGCCGCTTCAGTGCGGCCTTGCCCTGCAGCAGCCAGAACGGCAGCAGGAACAGGTACAGCGGATTGCGCGCCAACAGCACCAGCAGCGATTCATACAGGAGGTCCGTGTCCAGCAGCGTGCCATCCAGGTCCACGCACAGGGCGCGGTCGTGGGCTGCAGGAGAGGGGGCAGGAGGCGCTGGGGGCATCGTTCGCGGGCTGACGCGGCGGGATCGTCCATTGTATCCGCGTTGGGGCATGGGCCAGAAAGCGGCATCCCGGCCCCGGGCCGCTGCATCCGCGCGGTTTGCTGCGCCGCAAACCCGTCGGGTGCAGGCCTGCGGCTAGAATGCGCTTATCCATTCGCAGGTACTACAGCAATGCAGCAATCGACTTCCGGCGGAAAGCGCGGCAAGCGCTTCGCCAGTGCGGCGGAGGCCCTGCAGGGGGTGGTCGCCGATGGGCAGACCCTGGCCGTGGGCGGCTTTGGCCTGTGTGGCATTCCCGAGGCGCTGATCGCTGCGCTGCGCGACAGCGGCGTCAAGGGCCTGACCGTGATCTCCAACAATGCCGGCGTCGATGGCTTCGGCCTGGGCCAGCTGCTGGAAACGCGGCAGATCAAGAAGATGATTTCGTCCTACGTGGGCGAGAACAAGGAATTCGAGCGGCAGTTCCTGGCCGGCGAGCTGGAGCTGGAATTCAACCCGCAGGGCACCCTGGCCGAGCGCCTGCGTGCCGGCGGCGCGGGCATCCCTGCGTTCTTCACTGCCACCGGCTATGGCACGGTGGTGGCCGAGGGCAAGGAAACCCGCGCGTTCGATGGCAAGCACTACGTGATGGAGACCGCGTTGCGCGCCGACGTGGCACTGGTCAAGGCCTGGAAGGCCGACGAGGCTGGCAACCTGGTGTTCCGCAAGACCGCGCGCAACTTCAACCCTGCCTGCGCGATGGCCGGCAAGGTCTGCATCGTGGAGGTTGAAGAGGTAGTGCCGGTCGGCGCCATCGACCCGGACCAGGTGCACCTGCCGGGCATCTACGTGCACCGCATCGTGCACAACCCGCATCCCGAGAAGCGAATCGAACAGCGCACCATCCGCGCGGAGGGCAACTGACATGGCGTGGACCCGCGATGAAATGGCGGCCCGTGCCGCCCAGGAACTGACCGATGGTGCCTACGTGAACCTGGGCATCGGCCTGCCGACCCTGGTCGCCAACCACATTCCCGAAGGCGTGGACGTGTGGCTGCAGTCGGAGAACGGCCTGCTCGGCATCGGCCCGTTCCCGACCGACGCTGAAGTCGACGCCGACCTGATCAATGCCGGCAAGCAGACCGTCACCGCACGTGCGGGCGCCAGCTACTTTGGCAGCCACGACAGCTTCGCGATGATCCGTGGTGGACACGTCAATCTGGCCATCCTCGGTGCCATGCAGGTGACCGACAAGGGCGACCTGGCCAACTGGATGGTGCCCGGCAAGATGGTCAAGGGCATGGGCGGCGCGATGGATCTGGTGGCCGGCGTGCAGCGCGTGGTGGTGCTGATGGAGCACACCGCCAAGAACGGCGAGCACAAGATCCTGGCCGAATGCACGTTGCCGTTGACCGGCGTGGGCGTGGTCGACCGCATCATCACCGATCTGGCCGTGTTCGACGTGACTGATAAGGGCCTGCTGCTGGTGGAGGCCGCGCCGGGTGTCAGCGATCAAGAGCTGAAGGAAAAGACCGGCGTTGCGTTCCAGCGCGACTGATCGATACGGGCGAGGGGGCGCGTTGTGCCCCCTCCATGTCAGCTGCGTCGGGCGTAGGCGTACTCGTCGCTGCTGGCATCGGCCTCGCCGAGGCAGGCTGCGGCTGTCGTGATGCGCAGTCCAGCGTGTTCACAGCACGCACCCAATACACGTTCAACGGCATGGGCCAGCGTACCATCGATCTGGCCCTGCTCGATGTCGAATGCGCTGCGATACAGGTGCGCGTCCAATAATGGGCGCAGGGCCTGAAGCCGCCACCAGCCCATACTGCCGGCGCCGAATCGACCGGTGTCCACGGGGGGAGGCAGTCCAAGCCGCGCCTGCAGCCGTGCCAGTAGGGGGCCATTGCCACCGACGAATTCGGCAACGGGAAGCAGATGCCCTTCGGCCACCACCATGCCCAGTCCGGGGTCGGCCTGGAAGGCGGCAAGGATGCGTGCGGCGCGTCCGCCCTGTACCAGCCGTTGCAGTAGTTCCTGCCGCCATTGGTCGCCATCTGCGCGATGGGTTGAGCGTTTCGTGTGCAGTTTCAGCACCACTTCGTGCCCTGCCTGGAGGAGCCGTTCGGCGACCTCCAGGAACGGCAGGATGTCGCGACCGTGATTGTCCACGGCCACCACCTCACCCTCAAGTCCGTGTGCCACCAGGGCCTGCCGAACCTGATCGATCTGCGTTGCCGGCGTGGTCACTACGATTGTCCAGTCCAGTGCTGCCTCGCGCAGCGCGGACAGCACCTCCGGCAGCGTTTCCAGGTACCAGGCATGGAGATGTACTGCCGGTGCCGGACGCGGTGCCGGCGCCGGCAACAGCGCCTCACGGGTGGCCTGCAGCCAGGCATGGCCGAGGCGGGCATCCGGTTCCAGCACGGCACCTTCAGCCCACTCGTTCCAGGCGTTTATGAACACCAGTCGCTGCGCCTGCGGTGCTGCGGAGAGGCGTTCATGGATCGTGGTGCGCAACCAGTCACGGTAACCACGTGGTGAAGCGTGCAGGTACACGCGGCCGCGACCGGAACGTCGGGCCTCGTTGTCCCAACCGGGGTTGACCCCGGGATAGAGCGGGTAATCGGGCAGCGGACGGGCGGCGATTCCGCTGGCCAGTTCGCGCCAGTCGCGCACGTCGCCATTGAAGTCGGGATTGAGCAGCCACTGCTGCGCCGAAAGTGAGCGCGGATTACTCATGTTGGGCGGGAACTCGACCGCCGCATCGAAGCCGATGTCGCGCGGGTCGGGGCGCTCGAAGCCCTGGACGTAGGCCAGGTGGATCTCGCCTACACCGTTGTCGCGGCACCAGCGGCGCCAGCGCTCGGTAGTCGCACTGGCGTCGGGCAGCAGGTTCGGGCGATAGACCAGCAGCATCGGCCGCCCCTCGACCTTCAATGCACGGCGGTCGCGCAGGTAGGGCGCGACATGTGCGATGAAGGCCAGATCGTCCTCAGCGCTGTGCTGCTGGCCGATCAGGATATCGTCGTCGCGGCCGTCCCAGCGTCGCGCCCAGTTTTCATTGGCCCAGCACAGGCAGAACTGCAGTTCGATGCTGTCGTCGGCCAGCCATTGGCGCAGCGGGTCTTCCATCAGCGTGCGGCCGCTGAACCAGTAGTAATAGAAGCAGAACGCGCCGATGCCATGCTCGGCGGCAAGCTGCGCCTGGTCACGCATCACCTGCGGGTTGCGCAGGTCATAGAAACCCAGATCGGCCGGAAGCCGCGGTTGGATGTGGCCTTCGAACTGTGGCAGCGCTCGGGTGACGTTGCGCCATTCGGTGAAGCCCTTGCCCCACCAAGCGTCATTCTCTGGGAAGGTGTGGAACTGCGGGAGGTAGAACGCGACCAGCGTGGCGGGCATCGGCTCCGGCAGCGCGGCCTTCTGGTGCCGGCGGTAGCCGATCGCGGCCTCGTCGGCGCGCCAGCGCAGTTGTGCGCTGGCCCGCAGCCCGCCCGTGCCCTGCTGTCCCTTCGGTGGCGGGGGCACCCAGTCGCCGTGCCGGGCCAGCCAGCGGGTACGCAGGCGGTCGCGCTGTGCCTGCGACAGCGGCAAGGCGCGGAACACGGCGCGCAGCAACGGGAACAGTGATTGACGCACGCTCATCGGGCGAGTACCCGCAACAGGTGGCAATCGGACGGTATCGGCATCTGGGCAACGGTCATGGAGCCATTCTCAGTGCTGGCGACGATGACGGCAAACGCCGCCGTGCTAGCGTGTGACCATGCTGTTTCCCCATGACCTGCCCGACGCCGACGTCCTGCACCTGCCGGGATGGCTGGCTGCTGCCGACGCCGACCGGCTCATGGGGGCGCTGCAGGCCGACGTGCGGTGGGAGGTCCACCGCATCCGCATGTTCGGCAACTGGGTGGATTCGCCGCGGCTGAGCTGCTGGATCGGCGACCCGCAGGCGCGCTACCGCTACTCCGGTGCCGAGTTCGTGCCGCATCCGTGGCCGCCTGTGTTGCAGGCCGTGCGCGAGCGCCTGCGGGCCGAAGGCTACGGCCGCTTCAACAGCGTGCTGCTGAACCGCTATCGCGGCGGCGGCGACTACATGGGCTGGCACAGCGATGACGAGCCGGAGCTGGGGCCGGCCCCGGTGATCGCGTCGCTGAGCCTGGGTGCGGCGCGCCGTTTCCTGCTGCGCCGACGCGACGATCCGGCGCGCAAGGCCGAGTTCGTGCTTGGCCATGGTGACCTGCTGCTGATGGCCGGGCAGACCCAGCGCTTCTACCAGCACGCGTTGCCGAAGATGACGCGGGTGCAGGGCGAGCGCATCAACCTGACGTTCCGCTGGATTACCCCACGTTGACGAAGAAGGGGTCAGATCCCTTTCCGGCAGGAAAGGGATCTGACCCCGCAACCACGTGCCCGGCGAATGCGGAGATCAGCGTGCAACGTTCGGCTGGTCGGCCTGGCCGCTGGTCAACGTCCAGCCCACCATGTCCTGCGCCAGCTGCTGCAGGCCACGTTCGAAGGCCGCGGTCACCGCCGGTACGTCGGTGCTGCCGACCGGCTGCGCCTGGCGGAAGGTGCGGTCGGCTACCACGCGCTGGTCGGCGACATGGATCAGCTTGGCGTTGACCTCGATCACCACGGTCGGCGTGGCCTGGCCCTGGTAATCCGATTCGAAGCGGCGCACGTCGGTGGACAGCTTGTAGTCGGCGCGGATGCCGGCAGTGCTGCGGGCCACGCCGCGGATGCGGCCGGAATCCTCGAAGCCACGCAGCAGGGTGTCCTCGATCATGTCGGTGGCCGGCTGCGCCCAGCTGGCCCCTTTGTAGATCTCAAGCTGGGAGGGTGTCGGCCGCACATTGATGCGCGGGCTGTCGACCATGCGCGCGGCGCTGGGCTTGGCCAGCACCAGCTGCCAGCTGGCCTGCGGCCATGCCGGGTCCGCCTTGACCTGCACGGACGGCGAGTACAGCGTCACCGCGGTTTTCTCGCTGCTGCCGAGGATGGAGCAGCCGCCCAGCAGGGTGACCATCGAAGCGGCCAGCAGCAGGCGCGGAAGGGTGGTCGGGCTCATTTGGGTTCGAACTCCTTCGGTGCGTCGCGGCCCAGCAGGTAGCGCGCGGGGTTGTTCTCGAGGCGGTCGCTGACCCGGCGCAGGTCGCGGATCAGGCCGCGCAGTTCGGTCAGCGTCGGGCCCAGCTGGCCAAGGCCATCGTTGGCAAAGCTGTTGATCGCGGCGCGGTTCTCGCCAAGGATCGAATCGGCGTTGCCGGCGGCCGAATCGAGCTTGGCCAGGGTCGTGTCGAGCTTGTCGATGATGCCGGGCAGCTGCTGCACCAGGTTCCTGTCCAGGCGCTCGATGGTGCCGTTGGTGGTCTTCAGCGTGGTGTCCAGGCTGCGGGCGGCATCGCGCGCGCTGAGCAACAGCGCCTGCGTGCCCTGGTCACGGTCGGCCAGGCCACCGCTGATCGTCTCCAGGTTGGCCAGCGTCGCGTTGATCGAGGCCACGTTGCGGTCGCTGAGGATCTGGTCCATGCGCTCGACGATGCGGTTGGCCACGTCGGTGATGTTCTGCAGCGCCGAGGGCGTGGTCGGGATGATCGGTGCCGGGTCCTTGTTGACCGTGGTCAGCGCCGGCGACTGCGGCGTGCCGCCGCTGAGCTGGATGATCGAAGGGCCGGTCAGGCTGGTGATCGCCAGCTTGGCGCGGGTATCGGTCTTGACCGGCGTGTTGGAGTTCAGGCGGATGCGCGCGACCACCTGGCGCGGGTCGTCCGGCACCAGGTTCAGTTCGGTGATCGAGCCCACCGCGATGCCGTTGTACTGCACCGGGCTGCCCACCGACAGGCCGGTCACCGCTTCGCGGAACACCACGCGGTACTCCTGCCAGGTGCGGTCGGAGGAGTACTTGGCCGCCCACAGGCCGAAGGCCAGCAGGGCCAGGCCGGTGATCAGGGTGAACGCGCCGATCAGCACGTAGTTGGCTTTGGTTTCCATGGCTCAGGCACTCTCGATCTGTTCGCCACGCGCGGCGCGCGCGCGGGGTCCGTGGAAGTATTCCTGGATCCACGGATGATCCAGTTTCTCGATGTCCGGCAGCGGCGCATTGGCCACCACCCTGCGGTCGGCCAGCACGGCGACGCGGTCGCAGATGGCGTACAGCGTGTCCAGGTCGTGGGTGATCAGGAACACGGTCAGCCCCAGCGCTTCCTGCAGCGTCTTGATCAGGCGGTCGAACGCCGCCGCGCCGATCGGGTCGAGGCCGGCGGTGGGTTCGTCCAGGAACAGCAACGGCGGATCCAGCGCCAGCGCCCGGGCCAGGCCGGCGCGCTTGCGCATGCCGCCGGACAGCTGCGAAGGCAGCTTGTTGATCGCGTCGGCTGGCAGGCCGGCCAGTTTCACTTTCAGCAGCGCCAGTTCGTAGTGCCAGCGCTCGGGCAGTTCGCGGTGGTGTTCCTTCAATGGAACCTGGACGTTCTCACCCACGGTCAGCGACGAGAACAGGGCACCGTCCTGGAACAGCACACCGGTATTGCGTTCGATGTGCAGGCGGCTCTCGGCGTCGTCGGCACGCGCATCGCGGCCGAGGACTTCGATCTGCCCAGCATCCGGCACACGCAGGCCGAGGATCGAGCGCATCAGCACCGACTTGCCGGTGCCGGAGCCGCCGACCACGCCCAGGATTTCGCCGCGGCGTACGTCCAGATCCAGGTCTTCGTGCACGGTCTGGCTGCCGAACCGGTTGACCAGGCCACGCACGCGGATGGCCAGTTCGTGGCCCTGGTCGTCGCGCATGTCGATGGATTCGGGGAGGGCGGATGTGCTCATGTCACCAGTCCATGTGCATGAACCACAACGCCGCGAAGGCGTCGATGATGATCACCAGCGAGATCGTCTGCACCACGCTGGAGGTGGTGCGCTCGCCGACCGACTGCGCGGTGCCCTCGACCTTCAGGCCCTCCAGGCAGCCGATCAGGCCGATCACCAGGGCGAATACCGGCGCCTTCGACAGGCCCACCAGCAGGTGCCGCACTTCCATCGTCTCGTGCATGCGCGCGATGTACATCTGCGGCGGGATGTCGAGGTCGAACGCACCGACGGTGATGCCGCCGGCCAGGCCGGCGATCATCGCGATGAAGGTCAGCAAGGGCAGGGTGACCAGCAGGGCGAGCAAGCGTGGCAGCACCAGCAGGTCGACCGGGTCCAGGCCCAGCGTACGCATCGCATCGATCTCCTCGCGTGCCTTCATCGCACCGATCTGCGCGGTGAACGCGCTGGCGGTACGGCCGGCCAGCACGATCGCGGTCAGCAGCACGGCGAACTCGCGCAGGAAGGCGATGTTGACCAGCTCGACCACGTAGATCTCGGCGCCGAAGTCGCGCAGGATGGTCGAGCCGAGGAAGGCGATCACCGCACCCACCAGGTAGGACAACAGCGCCACCAGCGGCACCGCATCCAGCCCGACCTGCTCCATCTGATGCACGGTGTCGGTCAGCCGGAAGCGGCGGGGTTCCTTGACCAGCCGCGCCGCCTTGACCAGGTTCTCGCCGAGGAAACTGCACAGGGCCTTGATGTTGTGGCCGGTGGCGTGGACGCTGACGCCCAGCCGCTCCAGCGCGGCCAGCACGCCGAAATCGCGCTTGGCCTTGGGCCGGTCATCGGCCACTTCCTCGATGGTGCACACCAGCGCCTGGTGGTCCGGGCGGAACTGCAGCGCGTCTTCGTGGAGATCGGCGCGATGGGCCACGCGCAGCACCTGCAGCACGCCGGCCGAATCGAGCTGCTCGATGCCGGTGGCATCGATGCCGGTCAGCGCGTCGGGAACGCCGCGCAGGACTTCGGCCGCGGCCAGCGCGGTCTTCAAGGTCCAGGTGCCGGACAGGCGGATCAGGCCCGGGTCGTGGGCATCCTGTTCGAGCTGGGGAGCGAGGTTCGGGGTGACGTGGGCCATTCGGGTCGCAGCATAACCGTTCTGTATCGGGCTTCGCGTCGAACTTGGATGAATTTCTCCGGCGGGCCCCAGCGTAGGTAATACTACGGCGCATGTCCGCAGATGCTCACACGATCCCCACGCCCCAGGCCACCTACGCACAGCGCGTGGCCTTTGTTTCCGAGATCGCCGGACGCCTGCACAGCTATGGCACCACGGCCCAGCGCCTGGAAACGGCGGTGGTGGCACTGGCCCGCCAGCTCGATCTGGATTGTGAACCGTGGTCGAATCCCACCGGCATCATCCTCAGCTTCAGCGATCCGGCCCAGGCGATCGGCTCCAGCGACATCACCCGCGTGATCCGCCTGGCACCGGGTGAGAACGACCTGCACAAGCTCAGCGTTGCCGACCACATCGCCGAAGAAGTGTCCAACGGGCGGATGAGCATCGCCCAGGGCCACACTGCGCTGCGCCAGCTGGACAAGGATCCGGGCCGGCGCGGCAAGCTGCGCACCATCCTGTCGTTCACCCTCGGCGCGGCGGGCGTGGCGGGCATGTGGAAGCTGCCGTGGCTGGACATCGCCACCGCCGGTGTCATCGGCCTGATGATCGGCCTGCTCGGCATGGTCACCGATCGCCGCCCGGCCACCCGCGAAGCCGCCGAGGCACTGGCCGCGCTGCTGGCCGGCATGGTCGCCACCCTGGTCGCGTCGTTCATTGGTGCGCTCAACCTCAATACGGTGATCATCGCCTCGCTGGTGGTGCTGCTGCCCGGCATGTCGCTGACCAATGCGGTCAATGAGCTGGCCAGCCAGCACTGGGTATCGGGTACCGCGCGCTTTGCCGGCGCGCTGACCACCATCATGAAGCTCAGCGTCGGCGCGATGATCGCGGTGACCCTGGCCGATGTGCTCGGCCTGGATCCGGTGATCCGGGCCGCGCGTCCGCAGGGGCCGTGGGTGGAGTGGGGCTCGCTGCTGACCGCCGCATTTGCCTTCGCGATGCTGTTCAAGGCCAATCGCCGCGATTATCCGTGGGTGATCGCCGCCTCGGTGGCCGGTTACGCGATCTCCAAGTTCGGCGGCCACGCTTGGGGCGCGCCGGCCGGCATCTTCCTGTCGGCAATGCTGCTGACCGCCGGTGGCAACCTGTTCGGTCGCCTGGTCGGGCGTCCGGGCGCGATCATCCGCCTGCCGGGCATCATCATGATGGTGCCCGGCAGCACCAGCCTGCGTGGCGTGCTGACCCTGGTCCAGCAGCAGGACGTGGGCGCCGGCCAGAGCGTGTTCCTCACCGTTCTGAACGTGGTGATGGCGCTGGTGGCGGGCCTGCTGTTCGGCAACCTGCTGATGCCGGCGCGCAAGACCCTGTAGAGCCGAGCCCACGCTCGGCTTTGCATATGGATAGCCGAGCGTGGGCGCGGCTCTACAAACAGGAAACGCCGGCTTTCGCCGGCGTTTTTTATTGCTCCCCGATCCGGCCTCAGGCCTTCTTGATCAGGAAATCTTCCGGCTTCTTGTTGCCCTTGGCGGTCAGTTCAGCCATCCAGCGCGGCTGCTTGCCACGGCCGGTCCAGGTTTCCTTGGGGTTGGCCGGGTTGCGGTACTTCGGGGCAACCTTGCCCAGCTTGCGGCCGGCGGTCTTCGACGGTGCCTTGGCGACCTTGGCCACCTTGCGCGCGCGCGGTGCCGGGGCGTCGCCGAACAGTTCCTCGATGGTGTAGCCCTCGGTCTTGGCCAGCTTGGTCAGCTGGGCGCGCACCTTGGTGATCGGCCGGCGCTTGGCGACGATGGTCTGCTGCTTCTTGGCGGTACGGATCAGGGCGCCCAGCTCGCGTGCTGACAGGCCGGTCAGGTCAATGCTCATTTACGGTTACTCCGGAAACTAATGTGTGGACGGGACAAGCCAGTCCATGGCGTCGGCGGACAGAATAGAGATGAATTAATCACAGCACAAATGCAGGCGGGTCATGGCGTGGCGGCATGCAGACGCTATCGCGGTGATTTTGACCGGATTATGTCCGCTGCAATATAGGGAAAGGCCGCGCGCCCCCAAAAAAAAAGACCGGGGCAGGCCCCGGTCTTTCCACGTCAGCCCTGCAGTCGCTGCAGCAGGGTGGCCTTGTCCAGGCTCTCCGCCTCGCTGGCGCGGCGCGCGCGGTACTCGTAGGTGCCGGCGGCCAGGCCACGTTCGCTGACCACCACGCGGTGCGGGATGCCGATCAGTTCCATGTCGGCGAACATCGCGCCCGGGCGCAGGCCGCGATCGTCGAGCGCGGCGTCCAGGCCGGCGTCGCGCAGCTCCTGCAGCAGATTGGCTGCAGCGTCGGCCACAACGGCATCGCCCTTCGGGTTGATCACGCACACCACGACCTGCCACGGCGCCATCGCGTCCGGCCAGATGATGCCGGCATCGTCATGGTTCTGTTCGATCGCGGCAGCCACCACGCGCGAGATACCGATACCGTAGCAGCCCATCGCCATCACCGCCGCCTTGCCGTTTTCATCCAGCACGGTGGCATCCAGCGCTTCGGCGTACTTGCGGCCGAGCTGGAACACGTGGCCGACTTCGATGCCACGGGCGATCTTCAGTTCACCGCCGTCCACGGCACGATCGCCGGCACGCACGTTGCGGATGTCGGCCACTTCCGGTTCCGGCAGGTCGCGGCCCCAGTTGACGCCGGCCAGGTGGAAACCGGCCTCGTTGGCGCCGACGACGAAGTCGGCCATTGCCGCCACTTCGCGATCGGCGACCACGCGGATGGCCTTGGCCGGCGCGACCGGGCCGAGGAAGCCTGGCACGCTGCCCAGGTGCTCGGCGATTTCCGCCTCGCTGGCGAAGCGTTGCTCGTCCAGCCCGGCCACCTTGGCCAGCTTGATTTCATTGACCTCATGGTCGCCACGCACCAGCACCAGCACGAACTGCTGTGCCTCGCCTTCGCCGGCGATCAGTGCCACCGACTTCACCGTGCGCTGCAGGTCGATGCCGAGCAGGGCCGCGACGTCCTCGCAGGTCTTCTGGGTGGGGGTATCCACCTTGCGCATTGTTTCGGTGGCGGCCGCACGCGGTGCCGGATCGGCGGCGATCGCCGCCTCCATGTTCGCCGCGTAGTCCGAACCGGTGGAGAACACCAGCGCGTCTTCGCCGGAATCGGCGATCACGTGGAATTCCTGCGAGGCATCGCCGCCGATCGCGCCGGAGTCTGCCTGCACCATGCGGAAATCCAGGCCGAGGCGGGTGAAGATGCGGCTGTAGGCCGACTTCATGTTCTCGTACTCGCGCACCAGGCACTCATCGTGCAGGTGGAACGAATAGGCGTCCTTCATCAGGAATTCGCGCGCGCGCATCACGCCGAAGCGCGGGCGGATCTCGTCGCGGAACTTGGTCTGAATCTGGTAGAAGTTCACCGGCAGCTGCTTGTAGCTGGACAGCTCGCTGCGCGCGAAGTCGCAGGCGGCTTCTTCGGCGGTCGGGCTGTAGCAGAACACCTGGTCCTTGCGGTCCTTGATCTTCAGCAGCTGCGGGCCGAACTTCTGCCAGCGGCCGGTCTGCTCCCACAGTTCCTTCGGCTGGATGGTCGGGATCTGGAATTCCACCGCGCCGGCCCGGTCCATTTCCTCGCGAACAATGCGCTCGACCTTGCGCAGCACGCGCAGGCCCAGCGGCGACCAGGTGTACAGGCCCGATGCCAGCTTGCGGATCATGCCCGCGCGCAGCATCAGCCGGTGGCTGGTCAGCTCGGCGTCGCTGGGGGTTTCCTTGGTGGTGTGCAGGTGGAACTGGGAGAGGCGCATCGTCGGCTTCGGATAACGGCAGAGACGTCTATTCTGCCAGCCCGGCCGGGGGGAGGGGTATCGGCAGGGCTGCGCCCTGCACCCGCCGTAGTGCCGGCCGCTGGCCGGCAACCTCAGAAGCAACAGCCGAAGCAACAGCGGGTTTCCCGT